>JANQRM010000480.1 GCA_028284565.1 Anaerolineae bacterium
GCAAATTCCCCTGATGACGCAATTCGGCGATGTCTTGTTCGCGTCGTGCCAGTTGCTGTTGCAATTCGGGGATGTCCCCATAACGTAGTCGCGCGGCGGTCTCAAGGTCACTCTGCCGTTCCGCGCGTTCCAATTCGATATTCGCTTCATCAAGTTGGGCTTTAATCTGTTGCACCCCCTGAATGATGCCCTTCTCAGATTGCCACTTGGCGGTTTGGGCATTCAAATCTTCTTGCAGATTCGCCAATTCGCCTTCCAAATCATCCAAGCGACGTTTCGAAGCATCATCGCGTTCTTTCTTCAACGCCTCACGCTCGATTTCCAACTGCATCATCTGACGCTCTAAGGCATCCAACTGAGCCGGTTTCGAGTCGATTTCCATCTTCAAATGCGCGGCGGATTCATCAATCAAATCAATCGCCTTATCCGGCAACTGACGGTCTGGCAGATAACGATGACTCAGCGTCGTGGCGGCAATGACGGCACTATCTTGGATACGCACGCCATGATGCACCTCGTAACGTTCCTTCAACCCACGCAAGATGCTAATCGTATCTTCTACGCTGGGTTCATCCACAAACACCGGCTGGAAACGTCGCTCTAGGGCGGCATCTTTTTCGATATACTTGCGATACTCATCCAGCGTCGTTGCGCCCACCGTCCGCAATTCCCCACGCGCCAACATCGGCTTGAGCATATTGCTCGCATCCGATGCCCCTTCTGCCGCACCTGCCCCGACTATCGTATGCAACTCATCGAGGAAGAGAATGATGTCTCCGCCACTATCGCTGATTTCTTTCAGCACCGCTTTCAAACGCTCTTCAAATTCACCACGGAACTTCGCACCGGCTAACAGACTACCCATATCCAGCGCAAAAATCTGCTTATCCCGCAGTCCTTCGGGGACATCCCCGTTGACAATGCGTTGCGCCAAGCCTTCGACAATCGCCGTTTTACCCACTCCCGCCTCACCAATCAGCACCGGATTGTTCTTCGTCCGACGGCTTATCACATGGATCACACGCCGTATCTCATCATCCCGCCCAATCACCGGGTCAAGTTTCCCCTGACGCGCGGCGGCGGTGAGGTCTTGCCCATACTTCTCTAAACTTTGATACGTCGATTCCGGGTCTTGGGATTGAATACGCTGTCCCCCACGGATGGTCGAGAGTGCTTGTAGCACCGCATCATAGGTCACATCATGCCGACCCAATAGAGGCGACACCTGCTTATCTTCCGTCAATGCCAACAAGATATGCTCCGTGCTGACATAATCATCGCGCATCTTCTTGGCTTCTTTTTCCGCTTTGTTCAGGACAGCCAACGCCTCACGATTCAAGCTGACCTGTGAACTCCCGCCAGAAATGCGCGCCATATTCTCCAACATGCCTTCGATGTCACTTAGCAAGGCATTCGGACGCGCGCCAATTTTGCCGACGACTTCCGGCACAACCCCGCCATCTTGAGCAATCAGTGAGGCGAGAATATGGATGGGTTCAATCGCCGTATGGCTGAATTCACTCGCAAGTGCCTGCGCTTTGAGCAAGGCATCCTGCGCTTTATTGGTATAGTTATTTAAGTCCATAGGATTACTCGTTTATCTCCCCAGATAATCAAATTATAGCGTATATCCACAAAGTTAGTTCGCCATAAGAACATTGTCTGAGGAGTGTTAGAGGAAGAGCAAACACACACTACGGAATCCGCTTTTGGGGCGGTATGATACGTTCAAACTTTATTAAATGATAATCAAAGGCAGAAATATGTTTGACAACTTTCCCAAAAGCACTCACTCCATGTTCGATTGGGCATGGTCGGATTATGAACCCTATGCAAACAACTTAATTGAGCGCGAAGTCACCGCCGACAACATTGACGGATGGCTCACCGACTGGACAAGGTTGGCTGGCTCTGTGGATGAAGTCTTTTCACGTCTCTATGTCGCCAAAGATAGCAACACCGTCGATGAAGTTGCCGAAAAACGTTTTGTCAATTTCTCCGAAAACGTGATTCCTAAGTTTGAATCGGTTGTCAACACACTCAATACCAAATTACTGGAGAGTGGGCTAGAACCCGACGGCTATACCATCCCCATCAAGAAACTTCGCAACGAAGTCGAACTCTTCAGCGAAGATAACCTGCCTCTATTCACCGAAGAGCGCAAACTCGGCATTGCCTATGACAAAATCATGGGCGCACAGACGGTTGAGTGGAAAGGCGAAGAAGTCACCCTCATCCAACTCGGCTCAAATCTACTTGATACAGACCGCGCCATCCGTGAGAAGGCGTGGCGGTTGGGATGGGAACGTCGCCTAGAGGACAAAAAAGCCTTTGATGACATCTGGGTAAAATTTATGAACCTCCGCAAGCAAATTGCAGAGAATGCAGGTGCAACAGATTATCGAGATTTCATGTGGAAGAAGTTCAACCGCTTTGATTATTCGCCTGATGATGCTCAAGCCTTCTTTTCTGCGATTGAAGAAACGGTTGTTCCCGCAACGGTGCGCTGGGCGGAGCGTCGCCGTCAACAAATGGGACTGGATACACTGCGTCCGTGGGATGGTGGCTGGCGCGCACGCGTCGATGCCGAAGGACGAGACTCCCTCAAGCCCTTTGACGATGTTGACCAACTCGAATCCATCTCCGAGACAATCTTTAACCAAGTGGACTCGGTATTGGGCAACTTCATGAAGACCATGCGCGATGAGAATCTACTCGATCTCGACAATCGCAAGAATAAATCACCCGGTGGTTATTGCACCTACTTCCCTGTCGCCAAACGCCCCTTCATCTTTATGAATTCGGTGGGTACACATGGGGATGTGCAGACGATGCTCCATGAAGCGGGACATGCTTTCCACGCCTTTTTATCATCCGATTTGCCCTATTATCATCATATCGACTATCCGATAGAAATTGCCGAAGTTGCATCCATGGCGATGGAACTCCTCGCCGCACCCAACTTGACGAAAGCCAATGGCGGGTTCTATTCCGAAGCCGAAGCCGCCCGTGCCAGAACCGAACATCTCGAAGGCATCATCCTCTTCTGGCCCTATATGTCATGTGTTGCGGCTTTCCAGCATTGGGTGTATACCAACCATGAAGAAGCCACCAATCCCGACAATTGCGATGCCAAATGGGTCGAACTCTGGGGACGCTTCATCCAGACAGAAGATTGGTCTGGCTTTGACGATGAACTCCGCTTCTACTGGCGCAGACAAGGGCATATCT
>JANQRM010000368.1 GCA_028284565.1 Anaerolineae bacterium
CGTCATGCCAGAGGAAAACGGCTTCAGTGTCGTTTCCCTTGCCGAAGCACTCGAACTTCCTGTCGATTCGGGCGTACTCATTCGTGGCATCACCGAAAACTCCCCAGCCGACAACGCAGGTTTACGCGGAGGCGATACCTTCCAAGATGTGCGCGGGGCATTGGTCTGCACCGGAGGCGACATCGTGATTGCCATCGACGGCAACTACATCCAAAACATGGACGAACTCGTCTCCTACCTCATCCTAGACACCCAACCGGACGACACCATCACCCTACTTGTCGTGCGTGGACGCGACACCTTTGAAATCCCCGTCACCCTCCAATCCCGCCCATCGGGAGATACCGTCCTTAGAGACTGTGGGGGGTAGTCTTATTCGTTGCGTACAATGCGAAAACCATAAGTATGGATACGATCATTCGGCAGTCCTTGATGACGATAATCGCCTCGAAAAAAATCAGAATTGACATAAGACCAGCAACCATGTTTCATGACACGTGTGGCTGTACCGCCCAACGTATTTTCTCTTGTTGATGCGATTGTTAAGCACCACTCCCAGACATTCCCTGCTATATCGACAACATCAAATGGACTATCGCCTTTCTCTGCATACCGAGTCACAGGTGTGGTCATTGTGCTATATTCACATGGCTTCACGGAATTATTACACCGTGTACAATCCCACTCATCCCCCCAAGGATATGCTCGGCGGTCATCTCCTTGTGCTACATATTGTGATTGAACTTCTGTTGGCAAGGTAGTTTTTTCATTCGTAGTTTCAGTCAACCAATTGCAAAATGATATAGCTTCATACCAAGAGATTCCTGTGAATGGTTGACTGTCCTGATTAAAATTAGGTTCATCCCACCATCCTGGTAATATCCAAGGCTTAGCTATACCTTTCCATTCAAGCGAATAACCACCTGTTCCACTTTTACGTGCTTCCCATCCTGCGTCTGTCCACCACTTTTGCTCATGATACCCACCTGCTTCGATGAACTTTGCATATTGAGCATTCGTAATGGGATATTTTGCTATGCTGTATCCCTTTCCCAGAATCTCAACCCACTCAAAGGGCTTCGGCATGAGGTCGATGCTGTTCATACTTACTACCATTTCGCTGGACACCTGACATAAATAAGATACCAGTTTCGCTTACGCTTGACTATCAGGTTGGAAATGAGCAAATTAGGATGAAAGACACACAATCCGAAAGCCAATGTAGTCATTCCAGTTATTCGCTAGCTCCTGAGAGCGATAGTCACAACGAAAATTGAAAAGGTTGTGATCATAATATGACCCACCACGTATGATATGACGTTCTAAATTGCTGTAGGTAACATTTACTTCTATCTCATAAAGTGTCAAACACCATTCCCAAACATTACCTGCCATATCGACCACACCATTGAGACTATCCCCTTGACCTTCATATTTTGTGACAGGTGTTGTCAGCCTGCTTTTACAAGGATGGTGGGAATTATTACAACGTGTGCAGTCCCACTCATCTCCCCAAGGATAGATGCTGTCTGTGTCTCCCTGTGCGGCAGTTTGCCATTGCTCTTCTGTTGGTAGTGTGATGTTTTCATCTGCTGATTGACTCAGCCAGAGGCAAAAAGCCATGGCTTCAAACCATGACACACCGACAACGGGCTGTTGTTCACTACACCACTCTTCTTCTTGCCAGAAGCGAGGTTCCGCCCAATTTTGTGTTGTTCTCTCTTGCCAGCCTGAGTCAGTCCACCATCTTTTCTCATGATACCCACCTACTTCGATGAACTTGGCATATTGTGCATTCGTAATGGGATATTTGGCAATGCTGTACCCCTTGTTCGGAATCTCAATCCAGTCGAAGGGTTTGGGCATGAGGTCGATGCTGTTCATATTTACTGCCATTCCTCTGGTCACTTGGTATAAATAAGATACCAGTTTCACTTGCGCTTGACTATCAATCAGTGAGAATAATGAATTTGAACAAATGTTCGTAAATTCTAACCGCACAAGGCTCCAATCTGTGATAGGCTAAACTGTCGCAATCTATCTACTGCATTTTAACAGCCTAAATTCTATCGTGGTGAAACTTTATGAATCTGATGTCTGAAATCTGTCCACTGAAATCGAATTCAAACCTGATTCAAACTTATCATCGAAGGTGTGGCAACAAACGGCAACAACCGACTGCTCACCTGCCGAAAAACATATCGCTTTGCCGGCAATAAGAATTAAGAGCTACTTTCCACAAACGTAATTCAAACTTTAGATGGGGAATTATGTCAGCATTGCAAAACGGGCTTGAAGATGTCACAATGGGTCTATAAATACCATAAGTATGAAATAAAGTCTATACACTATGCCTACGCGATACTGCCTCATCCCACGCCCCAATAACCCCCAAGTCCTCGTCATCCGCTCAGTCGATGGCTGGACATTGCCCGTCACTGACCACTACGAAACCCGCGACATCAACCAGCAAATCGCCGACCAACTCTGCTTAACCGCCACTGTCCTCCGTTACAATCTGCAAGCCCTCATCATGGAAAATCACAGTCCCGACTGGCAACCGGATGACAACGGCAAATGGGTAGGACAAGCGGACCTCGACATGCTAACGCTCCCGCCCAATCAACGCCAGTACCTCGACAATTGGTTCACAGAGTCACCCTCATCCTTCATCCTGCCGGCCTGGTCACAAGTCGGCTGGTACGACACCGCCCTCGCATGGATACGCCAGCACATCAGCACCGACGAACCCATCATCCAGTTCCATCTGCGCCCCACCGCCCATGTCATCAAAGCAGGCGATGCTTACTTCAAAGCTCTCACGGGTATCCATGCGAGTGAACCCGCTGTAACAGCTTATCTCGCCGAACACTTCCCACATCTCGTTCCCCAAGTCATCGCTATCGACAAAGACAGACAATGGATGCTCCAGCGTGATGGGGGTGTCTCCCTGCGCTCATTGACGAAATCCACTGCCGACCTCGACTTATGGGAGCCGATGCTACGTGCTTTTGCTCAACTCCAAATCGAAGCTGTCTCCCATCTCGAAGCACTCATCACGCTTGGCTTAGAAGATCGTCGCCTCGATCGTATTCCAGAGATGTACGACCAGCTCGCCAACGACCCGACTCTATTAGACGATTCCCATCCCGAAGGCATCCCCGCACACGAAATGGAAGCCATCAAAGCAGGTGGCGATGAAGTCCGCGCCTTCTGTGATGAGTTAGCCTCCTATAACATCCCAGAAAGCATCCGACACGACGATTTCCATGCCAACAATATTATGG
>JANQRM010000374.1 GCA_028284565.1 Anaerolineae bacterium
CGCGCAATAAATCCGTATCAAGGTCGAGGGCAATGCCAGCACCAAACCATGCCCCGATTGTCAAGCCAAGTGCCACCGAGAATGCAGGTAACAAGCGCAACTTACCCGCACGATAATACGAGATGCATGCCAAAATCCCAACAGGAAGCAACAACGCCGCCAGCGATGTTCCATTTGCTTGAACTTGGGTAAAACCAAAAAACAGAATCAGCGCAGGGACAATCAACGCCCCGCCACCAATCCCAAACATGCCCGATAGCACACCCGCAGTTAAGCCCAATATCAACAAAAAGAATTCCATCAAGAAATCTCCATAAATTAGCGTAAGGGCGTACAGCTGTACGCCCCTACATGACAATTTTATGTTCAATTAAAAAGGGCTGATACAATGACCAACCCCTTTAGTGTACCTGTTACCGTGCCTATGTCGCTATTTTTGTTCTTCCACACTTTCACTCAGGAAGACGCTATAGCCCGCTTCTGGGTCGTTGCGGACGACCAGCATCCGTTTACCACCGACATGCGAGACCCCAGCCACTTTATAGGACTTGGCAGGATTACCTTGACTATCGAGGCGGTTGCACCAATACACATGGTCGTCACGTTGCCACAGATAAATCACGGGAACATTGTCCACGACAACTTCCATACGACGACGCGCAAAATTGGCGAAGCGTGGCGGATGATACCATGGTATCCAAGCTCCGGCTGTGCGGTCAGCTTTGAGCGAAACGGCACTTTGTCCCAAGATTTCACGCGTATCGCGGGCGGTTTCCCGATTTGCAAATTTGATGGTTTGGTCAGTCGTGTTAAATACGGAAGTAATTTCGGTTACTGGCATCGCTGTCCTCACTGCATGAGACCCATCGGAAACGGCATTGGCGGCAGTGTTGATTCCTTGTCCGGCGAGTTGCACCGTCTTCACCACCCCTTTCCCAAGTTGGGCGAGTATTTTCCATCCGTTCATCGAGGTCTGTTCCATAATTGACAATTTCCTCTATCATAGCACGATTTTCAGAGCAGGTGCAGAGTCTCCACACCCATCTCTTAATACTTTGTACGCAAATACAGGGAAAAAGTTGCACCTTTTCTAGAGGATGATTTGATATGTGGGGGCGAAACGCGAAACGCCCTTAAAAATGTGCTATACGAGAGGCTTACCGATTCACGAAACGATAACCAACCCCGCGTGATGTGAGGATATATTCCGGCTGTTGCGCGTTGGTTTCCACTTTTTGACGCAAATAATGAATATAGAGCTTGAGGCTGTCGATGGCATCCGCATACTCTTCGCCCCATGCTTGCGTGACCAACTCCGTCCGAGTCACCACACGTCCCGCATTCCGTACCAGCACCGCCAATAGATTAAACTCTTTCGGCGTGAGATGCTTTAACTCATTCTTGACCCACAATTCCCGATTCATAAAGTTGATACGGAAATCACCTTCATTGAAAATCATCTCTTCACTCATACTCGGACGGGGAGAACGACGGAGATGCGCGCGTACCCGTGCCACCAGTTCATCATTGTCGTAGGGTTTGATGACATAATCGTCTGCACCCATCTCTAAACCACGCACTACATCTTTGACATCACTACGCGCCGTCAAGAAGATAATTGGCACATCCGACATCTCACGCAACCGTTTGCAGACATCCCAACCATCCATATCGGGCATCATAATGTCCAACAAGACCATATCGGGTTGGGTGCGATAGGCTTTACGCAGACCTTCTTCAGCACGATAGGCTTTAATCACCTCAAACCCGCGCCGTTCCAGCAACATGCCAATCAGTTGTACAGTGGCTTCTTCATCATCAATCACAAGGATTTTTTCAGACATATCCCCGCCCCTTTTGTAGCGTCCTTCACTAATCCGCCCTAAAACGGAAAACGAACAGAAAATTAACGGTACTGTAGCATGAATGTCGGAATTGCGATAGCAGACCGTTCAAAAATCGTTATCAAAACAGTTACTATTCTAACATAAAATTAACTTTCTATGCCAATCATAACGCTATCCCATACGAAAAACAAACAGATTAGGCAGTTGGGTTTGCCTTTAAATAGATGTAAATCGCATCCAGTGCATCAACGGGCGCGTCCGGAATATGCGGAATAAGTTCATCGTGAACAAATTGGTGCAAACGTAAACTCACATCATCAAGGGTCAGTGACAATATCGTATTCAATTGCTTCCCCAAAATCGGATAGGCAACTTCAAGTCGGCGTAAAGGGTCGAGTGTATCCAATTGTTCCGGTTGAGTCGTCGGCAGATGCTTAATCATCAAATGAGCAATATCCGTCACACACAGAAAGGTCAAGAAAAAGCGAGCCGTCAGAGCTTCGCCCCGTTGTAAGCGTCCATACCCTACCACCAGATGACTCAGAAATTGTCCCCACAAAAACCGATCATCCAGCGTCGGATGCTCTGGATAATAAGTCGCTTCAACAATCGCTTGCAGGTTGGCTTTATCAAACACCAGCCGATAATCATTGACTTTGGCGATTTTCAGCTCTTCAGGGTCAAACACAGCAACTTCCAGCAAATGCCCCGACTGATACAGCACTTTCACCGCATGGTCAGTTTCTCGATACCAAAAGACAATGGACTCGCTATCGGGTAGCCACGACAAATCTTGACGATAACGTGCTTGCAGTCCTGTTTTGGTGATAACGAAAAAATCATGGTCAGAATAGTTATCAGGCAGATGCGATTGATTCGCAGTTGATCCCAGCAAGACCAACCCCAAGACCTCATCCCTCGTCTCCAATGATTCTCGTAAATCGTCGATAAATTGATAATAGGCTTCGATTTCCATAGTTATGCTTTCATTGATTCACTCAATCAGCCCATTTTATCGGAATGACTCCGCGCTTGCCCGTGTCTTTTGTATCAGTTAATATCAGGACGCTTTCAAGAAAGGAATTCGCATGACCCATGCGCTTATCACCGGAGGAGCCGGTTTTATCGGGAGTCATCTCACAGAGCATTTGCTCGGCTTAGGCTACGATGTCACCATTATCGACAACCTCTCCACCGGACGTTTTGAAAACATCGCCCACTTAGAAAAGAACAAGCACTTACGTTATGCCATAGAAGACATCCGCAATATCCCCGTCATAGACCGTCTCGTCAGTGAATGCGACATCATCTTCCATCTGGCGGCAGTCGTTGGCGTACATAACATCATCCAAAAGCCAATTCATACCATCGAGGTCAATATCGGTGGCACAGAAACCATCCTCCAGACCGCCCGTCGCTATCGTAAAAAAGTGATGGTTGCCTCGACCTCCGAAGTCTATGGCAAAGGCGTGACCTTCCCCTTCCGTGAAGATGATGACACGCTATCCGGTCCCACCATCCGTAGCCGTTGGAGTTATGCCGCCTCTAAAGCGATTGATGAATTTCTCTCGCTTGCCTATCACGAAGAGGTGGGCTTGCCTGTTGTCTTGTTCCGTCTATTTAATACGGTGGGTCCGCGCCAAAGCGGACAATATGGCATGGTACTCCCGCGCTTCGTCAAATGGGCAATCCGCCACGAACCCATCCAAGTCTATGGCGATGGACAGCAACAACGCTGTTTTGGCAATGTCCTTGATGTTGTTGATGCCATCCAACGCTTATCTGTCACCGACGAGGCGTTAGGACAACTCTTCAACATCGGCAGTAATGAAGAAGTTACCATCTATGAATTGGCAGAAAAGGTAAGAGATCGCGCGGATAGTGCCTCAGAAATCCGCCTAATTCCTTATGAAGAAGCCTATGAAACACCGGGTTTTGAAGATTTCAGGCGGAGAATCCCAAGTCTTGATAAAATAAAGGCAACGATCGGGTGGGAACCAACCACTTCCCTCGATACAACTATCGACCAAATCGTGACCAGTTTTCAGGGAGAACACAATGGGCGAAATCACACGTAAAGAACTTATCTTGGCATTGGTACCCGCTAGCGTCAAACCTCGCCTCGCTGGGATTGACCTCTCCGCGATGAATCTCACGCGCCTCGACTTTGAAGGGGCAAATATGCGCGGGGCGAATCTCGGTGGGTCAACCGTACATGAAGCCATCCTGCGCTCCACCAACATGACTGGCGCGAACATCACTACGACTCAACTCCAACGTGCCGACCTCAACGGAGCCAATCTCACGGGAGCCAATGCCACTGCCGCCAACTTTGAAGGCGCGCGTCTCACAGGGGTGAACCTGACGAATGCCAATATCAGCGGTGCAAACCTCCAGAACGCCAATCTCTCTGGCGCGAATGTTGCCAACCTGACCTTTGATGAGAAAACGACATGGCCCGATGGTAAAAAAGGCAGTCAAAGCACCGCCACCAATTATATATAGAGTTGACCTCAGATTATTGTATAGCCCAATGTTCAATTTAATGATGTGTAAGGGCGTACAGCTGTACGTCCCTATATATGCTTTTTACTCATGACTATAAAACCCAAAAGCGACCTGCCACCGCCCGATAACCGACTGGCAAAACGCTTCAAATTCACAACAGGGGACTTATACGCCAATCGTGCAGGCTATCTTTCGTGGAGGCAAATAGGCTGGTGGGAGATGGTTAATCAACGCTTGTTGAATGGGATGTATCGCCTGCTCGGACGCGAAGCCCAGACTCCCGAATTCCGCATGGGCGAAGTCAAAAGTCTCTGTGGACGCGCACGCCTCAAGCACACCATCGTCAATGAAGCGGGTATTCGTCCTGTCTTCTACGAAACCTTCACCCTCCAACTCGAAGGATATGAGAGGCTTTTCTCACTCACAGCTGACCAGCACCAAACGCTCAATGAAAACATCACTTATCGCGTCTATTATCAAATCGCCGCACCCAACCACGTCCTCTCCCTTGAGCGCGTAAACACTTGTTAATCAGTGTGGAGTACGTTTCATCATGTCTTTAACACTTGGCGTTCTCTGCGACTTGGCGGTTCAAATAATTATAGTAGCGACGAAATGACAACATCGGACAAACTCTCCGAAAAGAAAATCGTTCCACCGCCAGACAACCGCTTGGCAAAGGTTTTTAATTTCACCACCGCCGACCTCTTCGCCAACCGCGCAGGCTACCTCTCTCGCAAACAGATGGGCTTCATCGAATTCTTTAATCAATGGTTGCTCAATGGACTCTACAAATTGCTCGGCAAAGGAGAGGATACCCCCAACTTTCGCATGGGACGAGTGACTTCGGCTTGTGGACGCGCCCATCTCAAGCACACCATTGTAGACCGCGTGGGACCCCGTAGCACCCTCTTTTATGAATACTACAACCTCACTATCGAAGGCAAAATCCAATCCTTCGTCCTCACCGCACCACAATTTCGCGCGCTCAACGAGAACATCCTCTATCGCGTCTACTTCCGCCCCAACGAACCCAAGCACATCCTCTCCATTGAACGGGTCATCGGGGGATGTGAGAGTTAGCATCTCAGCAAGCCAGCCTTCTAGTACAAAATAAAACGGTCTTTTTAAAGCGTATGACCTTGTAGGGGAGCGACCAATGTGTCTGCCCACCAAAACACGAGCCAATTGATAGACAAACCATGATGTTAAGGTTGTCCTGAGTTCAGGTTATTAGCTCATTTAGTGGATGACTCCCTCCCTAAGAATTGGGGAGGGCTGGGGTGGGGATTGAACCAGACGATTTCAATCTCCGGCGGGTTAGAAAGTAATTTCTTTTTCAGCTTTCCGACTTTCCGCCCAAAATTAACTCTGCCCTTTACTCATCACTCATCACTCATCACTCATCACTCATCACTCATCACTCATCACTCATCACTCGGCACACATCACTTTCCGCTTTTGTTTCCGCCCACCCCGCATCATCCGCCAGCGCATCCCCAAAATGAACACCACCACCACCCCAACCCCCGATACAACCGTCACCAATAGCCCTTGCACATGCCACCACGACTGATTCTTAAGATACGCTAGAACTGCCTCAGTTCCTTGTTCAACCACTTCTTCAGGCGGGGAGATGAGAGGGTTATCGGTGATGTATAATATTTCCAATAAGTCAAGCTGTCCCATTGAAGTAGGAAGATGGCGTAAATTATTATCCCATACGAACAGAACCCTTAGATTGTTGAGTTGACCGATTTCGGATGGGAGACTACTCAATTGATTTTCATTTAAGTCTAATAGTATTAAATTCTTGAGTTGAGCAATTTCGGGCGGAAGTCTCTTTAATTGATTATTGTTTAGGTTTAATTGTTGCATATTTGTGAGTTGCCCGATTTGAGGAGGGAGATTACTCAATATATTCCATCCTAAATCTAATATTTTTAACGTATCGAGCTGTCCGATTTCGGATGGAAGTCTACTAATTTCATTCTGTCCTAACTGTAATATTTCTAACGTATCGAGTTGTCCAATTTCAGATGTGAGATTGCTCAATCGATTACCAGATAGCCCTAACCATTGTAACTTATTGAGTTGTCCAATTTCGGGTGGAAGATTGCTTATTTGATTATTGTTTAGGTTTAATTGTTGCATATTTGTGAGTTGCCCGATTTGGGGTGGGAGACTACTCAATTGATTACCTGATACATCTAACCATTGTAACTTATCGAGTTGCCCGATTTGGGATGGGAGACTACTCAATTGATTGCCAAATACATCTAATACGCGTAAATTCCTGATTTGAGCAATTTCCGTTGGGAGACTACTCAATTGGTTCCGAGATACATACAATTGCCGTAAATTCCTGAGTTGCCCAATCTCAGGGGGAAGATTATGAAGTTTATTCATAAATACGGACAAATGCATCAACTTCTCCAGCTGTCCAATTTCGGATGGAAGATTACTCAATTTATTCCAACCTAATGCTAGAATTTCTAAATTATCGAGTTGTCCAATTTCAGATGGGAGACCACTCAATTGATTACCAGATAAATCCAGTAGATGTAAATTCTTGAGTTGTCCGATTTCAAGTGGAAGGGTTACAAGTTGATTGCTGTTCAATAGCAGTCGCCGTAGTTGAGTAAGTTGTTCGATTTCAGGTGGAAGTTCCTCCAATTCTAATCCGCTCAAATCCAACTCTGTCGCACCTGTCCGACGCGCTTCCTCAATCCGTTCTAGCGCAATATCATAGGGAGTCTGTGCCTCATCTTGAGCATAGAGAAGCACACTCATCGAAAACAAGAGGGCAAAGAGTATCCAAACTCGTGTCATCACAGCCAACCTTTGAGTAACCTCACATGCCATCAGTATAGCGTGACACAGCCCATCCTACTTGACGCGCTACCCCATGCCTAACCTGTGACTCCACAACGCTACGACTTGATGGCTAATGTGAACTACAGATAATTGAAAACAATATGAAGATGTTTTGTTGAGCATAAGCAAGACGTTGGTAAGGATGATTTGCGAACCGCCTCTCCTTGTTTAAAATTCCTATCTCATGAAAATCAAATATGCTGACTAGCTCAATTGCTGTTAGGCTAGATGGCTGATGCATATGCATAGCCAAATGCATAGCCATTTACATCCCACTTTGACCTCGCTTTGTGATACGCTGAATGTAATGCTAATTGTCTTGTTGACCAGTGTGAGGACGTATAACTGTACGCCCCTTCATGATTATTGACCTGAAACATGAGAACATTCTACAATCTGAAATCTCTTTCAAACCCAATGCCAACCACATGGCGGGAAGTGGCGGGAACGCCCTTGCCAACCGCCGAAAAACAGTTTGCACCGCCGGCGGTAAACAAAGAAAGGAAATGGAATTCAAACTGTATTCCAACTTTATCCATCGCCACAACGGGAACACGCCTGCCAACCGTCGAAAACAATATGTATCCGCGCGGCGGGAAATTGGACAACAGATGAAAAACAAACCTATGGCTAACCAAAAGAGGTCGAAAAACCCCGTCACACTTACTCGCTTCGTTCCTCATCGTGGACACTTAGCACCGCCAAAACATCCGCAAGCTGAATTGCTGAGACGCTGAAATGCTAAAAATCTCTCCATCTCATTTCCGCAAACATTCACCAACTTCTCATTGCCCTGCAACCGACCTATCCAGTATGATAGAATAATGACCATGAACTCCCCCTCTCAACAACGTTTCCGATTAGAATGGATGATTTATGTTTAACAACGTCGCAGAAGTGACGAATGGGCTGAGTCAACAGCAATATATCGCCACCGACGAAATCTCGACGGTGATGTACCTCGCCGATAAATTGGGTAAACCCCTCCTTGCAGAAGGACCTGCAGGTGTCGGCAAGACGGAATTGGCAAAAGCATGGGCAAAAGCCAGTAACCGTCCCCTTATTCGTCTGCAATGCTATGAAGGCTTAGACGAAAGCAAAGCTCTCTATGAATGGGAATACGCCAAGCAAATGCTCTATACGCAATTGCTCCGCGATAAACTGAGCGATATTCTGGCAAATGCCGATACACTCACTGCCGCCGCAGACCGCCTTGCCGAAGAGGAAGATGTTTTCTTCTCTGAGCGATTTTTGTTGGCACGTCCCTTGCTCCAAACGCTGATGTCACCCGAACCCGTCGTCTTGCTGATTGATGAGATTGACCGTGCTGATGCTGAATTCGAGGCATTCCTTCTCGAAATCCTGAGTGACTTCCAAGTCTCTGTCCCCGAATTAGGGACGATCACAGCCAAGCATCACCCAACTGTCTTGCTCACCAGCAACAACACTCGTGAACTGTCCGAAGCACTCAAGCGTCGCTGTCTCTATCTCTTTGTCGATTATCCCAGCCACGAAGCCGAACTCAATATCGTCAAGATGCGTGTCCCAGAATTGGGCGACAAGCTGGCGAATCAAGCGGTGGAAGTTGTGCAAAGCCTGCGCGGTCTCGATTTGAAGAAGAACCCCAGCGTCTCTGAGACATTGGATTGGGCAAAAGCCCTCATGACACTCAATGCTGATAAAATCGACGAGAAGACGCTCGAAACCACCTTAACCGTCTTGCTTAAGCATGAAAGCGATGTGCAGAAAGCCCGGCGAAAATTGCTCCGTAGCCAGTTAGAAGAACGGCGTGGACGTGGACGCGATGACCGTCGCGGTGGCTACCGGACGTGGAATTAAGCTAGGCGGAAAATCCAATAATTAATTCATCCTATCAATAGGATAAACGATGTCACTTGCGATTGTCGGTAGCTCGGGTGGGATGAAAGGGGTCTTTGTACAAGGTGTCCTCAACGCCTTCGAGACCGATGGCTTGGTGGCAGATGCCTATGCAGGAGCGTCTGCCTCTGCCTTGCCCATTGTGAGTGCCGTAGCAGGCTTGTGTAACTTTGTCCGCTTGCATTATTGGCAACGGGTACAACAGCTGAAAGCTCAACCCGACCAAGACCTAAGCCAAGTGATGTACACAGTCACTCGTGAGTGGAATGCAGAAGATGAACCGTTCGTCGAAAAAATATTCCGCCCAGAGCAACCCCGCCTCATCATCCCCGCGAACTTTGTCAAATCCCCCGCATCCGAACTGACACAAAGCGAACAATCCCGCCGATTAGGAAGACGCTTACTCATCGACATCGGACACAAAGACCGCACATGGGTCGATGACAACTTAGAGCTACACCTCTTCGACACACAATCTGATACGCACAGGATTACGCCAGATAATATGAATGATGTCGCCTATGCCTCAACACGGATGATTCATTGGCGCATTCCCGCGTGGATAGACGGGAAACCCTATGTCGATGCCTCCTACACCTGTGCCTTCCCCGTGAAAGAGATGGTTGATTTAGGCTCTACACAAGTGATTGCCATCTCAACAGAAGCAGGTGAGGCTTACCGCGACATCTTTGCCGATGAGACCATACCCAGCGAATTGAATGGTGTGCCTATACACCTCATTCGCCCACAATATGACCTCAAAACCATCGGGGTCGATTTCACCTCCTGTACCGAAGATGGTTTGGTCACAGCCTTTGAACATGGTGAAGAAGTCGGGCGTGACTTTTTGAATGGGTGGCGAGCAAAGTAAGGGAGAAGTGTATGGGTTTTCGCCTAAGTCAGTTTCATCGTTATCGCTATCGCATTGGTGTGATTCTGGCTCTGCTTGTTGTGTTGAATAGCCTGATAGTCGCACAAGATATATCGCGCACCGTGCCGATTACGCCCGATAATGTAACAGAATTGGAACTCATCCATCAATTAGGCGGAGAACTGATTGGCAATATTGTTTGGTCGCCTAACGGGGATATATTTGCCTTGCCTAAAGAAAATCAGGTCGAAATTTATGCGATGGATGATTTCACCACACCTATAGATACCCTGCCGATGAAAGGCGCAACAGTCTTTAGTCCAGATGGGCGATTTCTGGCAAGTGAATCAGGCAAGATTTGGGATTTTGAGGAGAATCGTTTACGTGGTGAATTCATCAAACACGGATTTTATTATCCATCCTATGATCGAAGTGAAACGGTTATTTTTGATCCCACGAGTCGTTATCTCTTTTCAAGAGATTATCTAGGTGTGGGTATCTGGAACATACTCGGCGTGGGTCCACAAAATCCTCTTCGTGAAGAAGTAGGCGAATTGCATATCTCCTCAAATGGTCAATATTTGATTGGGCGTAACAAAATTTCTAATGATGAGAGTGAGTTTTATATTTGGTTATTACCCGATAGAGAGTTGCTTCACCAATTTCGTGTCGATGGAAACTTTCTTGATTTTGCTATTTCAACGGATAGTCAGACAATTATAGCTGGTGATCAAAATAGGCTAATCTGGGTTGATATTGAAACGGGTGAAACTACTCATGAGTATTTTTCGCTACTGAATGGCTCACCTAGCTTATCTCCCAATGTGCATATTACACTTTCTCCTAATGAAAATGCCTTCTTTCTACTGGGTAGAATCCCTAATGGGCTTGCTATTACAAAGTTGACGCTTGATGCCTCTGGATTGCCACTAGACGAAACTGTTATTTATGAGCAACTGGGACTTCCCAACTGGGGTGGTGATCGAGAAATCGGGACGATGACTGTGAGTCCTGACGGACGCTACCTTTCATTAGTGTCTCAAATTCATGGTTTTGCGCTCATTAATTTGGAAACAAAACAACGTGAATATTATTTCTTAGAGCATATGGATTATATTCGCTCACTTCAAATCAGTGAGGACAATCGTTATCTTGCGGTTGGGAATGGGCGCGCTAACTTGCATATCTGGAATTTAGATACGTTAGAAATCGAGACAGCCTTATGGGGTGAGGTTGAAAATACGGACGGTGTGATTTTTGATGGTGATGACTTCTATCTCGTGCAAATGGATTATGATGGACAATCTATTGGGTTGTGGAATATTCGAGAGAAACGCCTCTTAGCTCAACTTGAGATACCTCCACACTTAGGAGAGACTTTCGCCTATAATCGAGAAAAACATTTCGCACTTGCTGTTACAGAAACTGGGATGGCGACATTATGGCAAGTTAATCTTGATGAACTCTCAATCACAGAAATTGTTCAGTTTGATACAGGGTGTCAAGACGGAGTAAGTCATACAACATTTAGTGGCGATGGAACGCGCCTATTGTTGAATGCACAAAATAACAGCTGTTCCTCTATATTGGACATCAACTCCCGATCAGTTATAGAGCATAGACATAGCGACTCGAATACTATCGGATTGAATTATGATGGAACTATCTGGCTAACCAATCGAAGCGAATCAGCCTGTTTCACTAATCTTGATACAGAAGAAAATGAATGTAATGGTCCACTACGGAACTTCCCAGCGAATGATGTTGTTTGGGGAATAACCATTAACTCAAGTGATGAAATAGTCGCCGGAGTGCTTCGTTTTGGTGAAGGTTATCTTTATGTAATCGGTACGGATGGAAAACGAATCGATTTTGAAGGCTCAGGTCAAGGAATCATCTTTAGTTCTGATGACAGGTTATTGATTGCAGGAACAAATGATGGCTATGTGAATCTATATGGTGTGATACCTGATGAATAACAGCCCATTCAAGAGTTCGCAACAGGTGGCGCTTCCACAATTGTCCGCACGACGAGGCGATAGGAGACATAGTGGCGCGGACTGCCTTCGGGCAAGGTAATCAGCAGGGGTTGTTGTGACATGGTGTGGATGAACACAGTTCGCACGGTCTGACCACAAACTGGTGTCGGATTATCGGGCATGTTGGTGGACAGCTGACCGCCGAAATCATCTATGACGGTCAGACGTGTTTATTTGAAATCGAGCCATTTTTGCTCTCGCGTTTTGATTAGCCTACCACCCGCAATTCACG
>JANQRM010000391.1 GCA_028284565.1 Anaerolineae bacterium
CCGAGAAAAAAGTCCACGGAACCAGTGCGGTAAAGGAAAAGACAGGATAGGGAATGCCATCCGATGGAATCTGTGCCAAGCCACCAAAGAAGATGCTAAACACGACCATCGTTACAAAGGGCTGAATCACTGCCCAAAAAGGACCGATAATCGTCTGTTTATACCGCACCTTGATGTCCCGCCAAGCGAAGAAATAGATCAAATGGCGATAGTCCCACACTTCTCGCAAGTTGAGTGCGCGCCAGCCCTTCGGCGGTTCAATCACACTAACAAAAGGGGCAGATTGCGGTTGTATCAAACTCGTTACTCACACTAAGCTGACTCAAAGCCCAACATTATAGATGCTTCTGCTATCACTGTCACGACCCATACGTAAACACCGTCATGGGATCGTCTGCGGATTCTTCCAACAAATGTCTTAATGCCTCCCTATCTGTCACATCGTCCAATATCTCTGGTTTAGCCTCAATCAACTGCAACATCATTCGCACAACCATGCGCTCCATCGTATGCCAGCCATCAATGAACTCTTCATCTTCCCCGCCATACGCTTGTGCATCAGTCAAATCCACAAAGGCGTAGCCATACCTAGAAAATAGTGTTTCCACTTGTAAAACGACATCCGCCAGATACGCATAATCGACACGGTCAATAAGACGCTCATAATAGGTCGGCATAAAGGGTGTAGCAAACCCAATCACCACGATTCCTCGTGCTTGTGCCGACTCCAATAATTCGTTCATCTGTATCAAACGTTCAGTATCCAGCGTGTCCCCATGTGGAAGTGCAATATAAGGCGTCGCCGCGAATCGTTGTAAGGCTTCTTGACGCAAGACTGCCTGCCCATTTGGATTCAGTGTCAAGCTCCCCCACAATAAACTCCCATCATTGCGATAACCAAAGGAGTCTTCCAGTGCGCGCAATCCCATTGCAGATAATCCAAATAGCGACTCCTGCCGAGACAGCAAATTGTCCAGTGTCACATTTCCAGATAACCATGCCCGCACCCAGCGATTACTCGCATCCATCAGCCGATCCAATCTTAGGTCATTAACTTCCAATTCAAAGTCGCGTTCCCTGTCAGCCAGATGAGGACTAAACCACATATGGTCAACCCCTAGCAGAATCAATCGTGGCGTTGCATCTTCATCAATTGCATCAAGTAACACTTGATTACGAAACAATCCCCAGCCGGGACCACTAGCATTATAAAATTCGTTTGCTGGCACATCGAACAAGCCCGCGCGAAACTCTAACATCCGCGACGACCCCATCACCAAAATCTCTGGCTGACGCACATTAATCATCTCGACTTTATAGGCAAGCAGATGTTCATTCGTTCTTGGACCATAGAGTGTTGCTTCGTCTCCGGATTGAAATGCCACAATCTGATTTAATGGCATCGCCTCACCAGTATATACACTCAGAAAGGCAATCCCTCCCATCAGGACCACAGCAGGTAGAAAAAATAGGCAGAGCTTGAGGACAAAGTTTTTAGTCATTCGTTTTTAGTGTTCAGTGGTCGCAACGTGTCTATAGTTGATCAATTTCATTATCAATGCTTGCTCAAAACGCCAATGGACAGAACTAATAACCAACATTTAACAACTAATCACTTTAGAATTGAAAATACACAAATGCCTGTCCCGTACTTGCATAAAACAAGGACAAGGCAATCATCCCTGCTGTACCATAATACGCCATCCAGCGCACCACCCCCGTCCGATGATTCAACACAGCATACAAGCCATGTCGGTCGTCTAGCCAATCCGTCAAGACAACCACACCAATCAACACCCACGCTAATACAAACTCGACTCTTGGCTGGAATATCGCCTCTTGGAAGGGAGTCGTCAAGCTCTGGAAACCCTGCGAGAAATCGGTCATATGCCCAACGATATAAAAGGCATCATCCACACTATTCGCTCGGAAAAATATCCATGCAAAGCAGGTCAGAGCAAAGGTGAGTGCGATACCCCCTAGCGGAATGCCTTTTTTATGCCCGATGATTCGCCTCAGCAAACGTTCAATGACCAGATAGGCACCATGCAAGGCACCCCAAATCACAAAAGTCCAATTCGCGCCATGCCACAAGCCACTAACGACAAACACGACCATCAAATTGACCAACTCCCGACCAAAGGGTACGCGATTCCCGCCCAACGGAATATACAAATAATCCCGAAACCACGTCGATAAGGAGATATGCCATCGTCCCCAGAACTCCCCGATGGAACGTGATAGATAGGGCTGACGGAAGTTCTCCATTAGCTCAAAGCCCATCACCCGCGCCACACCAATCGCAATATCCGAATAGCCAGAGAAGTCACAATAGATTTGAAAAGCAAAGAACACGGTCGCAACGAGATAAGTCGGTGCGCTATAACTCGGCACGTTGTTATAGACCTCGTTCACATAAATCGCCAGACGGTCCGCCACGACCATCTTTTTGAAGAAGCCCCACAACATCTGTTGAAAGCCAGAGACCACCCGCGCCTCATCAAAGCGAAATCGCTGACGAAATTGCGGAAGCATATTCCCCGCCCGTTCAATGGGACCCGCCACCAATTGCGGAAAGAAGGCGATATAGGTTGCAAAGCGTCCGAAATGAGTCTCGGCTTCAATCTGCCCACGATAAACATCTATCGTATACGCCATCGACTGAAAAGTATAAAAGGAAATCCCCACGGGCAACAGCACATTCAAGGTTGCCATATCATAGGGAACGCCCACTTGCGTCAACAGATTCGCCAGCGATTCATTGAAGAAGTTGAAATACTTAAAGAGGAACAACACCCCCAAATTGACCCCGATACTCAGGCTCAAGAGGAACTTTCGTCGTCGGATGTTCTCGATGTCTGTCACTGCCAGCTGACGCGCCACGACATAATCCACCAGCGTCGAGAAGACAATCAGAACGATATAATTCACATTCCAATAGGCATAGAAGAAGTAACTAGCGACCAGCAATAATACCCAACGCCAGCGATGTGGAACCATAAAATAGGCGGAAACCACCGCCACAAAAAAGACCAGAAATTCTACCGAAATAAACGACATGCTTCCGCCGACCACACCATCAAACTAACGCGCACATGCTAGCATAGGGACGGATTTTTGCCTATGTTGTGGAAAAAGAATTATTCGGCAGTTATCAACCTATTTATGACAATATTAGTAACGTAATAAACCTTTATATCTTAAGGTTTCTCAATTAAATATTCATATATAGTCAATTTTAGCCAACAGGCTGACCAAACCGTGTCGCGGTCAAAGATAACGAACAATCTAATAGTGAAGGATTACAAACGTGAATGTTCTCAATCGTTTTGCCAAAGATATCAGCTTGAGAACACAGTTAACCGTGGTTTTTTCTCTTCTGACCGTCGTGATTATCATCCTTGGTATCAATTCAAGTTCATCTCTAAATAGCCTCGCTACAGATTATTCAGAATTATCCACTGTTCATAACCCGATTGTAGAGACAATCAAAGACGTACAATTAGCTGGGACTCGCATAATATCCTCAACGTTTGAGCTTGTTCTGGATTATTCCTTAGATGTTGCCGGGTTAGGGCATGATGAAGAAACTTCTGAGACACACAATCATATTTCAGAATCGGTTAAGGAATATACCGAGAAAATAGCTTTATATCGACAGCTTGCTCAAACCTATGATCAAGATCATTTGGTACTAGTTGATGGGATTGATGAAATAGGAGTACAACTGGTAGAGATAGCCTCTGCTGTAGATGAACTGATCGACGCTGGTGCACCGCTTGAGGATGTTGCTGAGCTACACGAAGAGTTCGAAACACTTGAACTCAGCTTCTTATCAACAACGAATATGAGCCTCGAAGCTGAAGCAACAGAACTCGCCGAATTAGACAATCATGTGACAACCCTAATTGAAGAAACCACTGTTATTATCTTTATCGTCTCCGCTACGATTGTCTTTGGAGCCATCTTGACTTATGTCTACATTTCACGATTGATGCTTAAATCTGTAGACGGTCTCAAAAGTACAGCAGACGCAATGCGTCAAGGTGATTTAGATGCAAGAACTGAGTTAGTTTCATCCAATGAAATAGGTCAACTGGGGCAGACTCTAAACTTTATGGCAGATGCAGTTCAAAGCCGTGAGCAAGAATTGAAAACGGTGAATGCCTCACTGGAACAACGTGTTGCAGTACGGACAGCTGAACTAGAACAGGCACGTGATGAAGCCCTCGTTGCTCAACGAATTGCGAAAGAAAATGACCGATTGAAATCCGAATTCCTGTCCACGATGTCTCATGAACTGCGTACACCCTTGAATGCCATTGAAGGCTTTACCAGCATTATGCTCAGTGGCATGGGGATTGAGCTAAGTGACCGAGCAGAAGATATGGTAAAACGAGTGAGTTCTAACAGTAAGCGTCTTCTCCACCTCATCAATGATTTCTTAGACTTATCGCGTATCGAATCCGGTCGGCTGGAGTTGGTCGAAGCACCACTTTCGCCCGCAGACCTCGCGCGCAAATGGCAAAATGAAGTCGGTGTGCTGGCAGAAGAAAAAGGTGTTGACTTCATCATCAATGTGAGCGAGAACCTCCCCACAACGATTTTCAGTGATGAAGAAGCATTATCTAAAATCGCTATCAACCTCTTGGGCAATGCTTTCAAATTTACCCATCAAGGGCAAGTAACTCTGAACATGCAACGAATAGGTGAATCCTGGTCAATATCAGTGAGTGACACTGGAATTGGCATCCCGCCTCATGCTCGCGAATATATTTTCGATGAATTTCGTCAAGTCGATGGATCATCAAAACGAGTCTACGGGGGTACAGGCTTAGGTTTGGCACTCGTCCAAAAATTAGCCCGTGCCATGGGAGGAAATGTCTCATTAGAAAGTGAAGTCGACAAAGGTAGTACCTTTACGGTCATACTTCCATTGATAACTTATCAGGAAAAAGGAGCTGTAGCATGAGCAATATCCCGCCCGATTTATTGAATGAATGGGACATTGTAGTCATTGACGATGAACCCGATAGTCTAGAAGTTGCCCGATATATCTTGGATTTTTACGGCGCAAATGTCCACACTGCCACCAATGGCAAAGAAGGTATAGAGCTGGTTGAACAAGTGAAACCCCGCTTTGTCATCTCAGATTTATCGATGCCAGAAATGGATGGTTGGGAATTTGTAGATGCTTTGAAATCAACGGCTCATATTCAAGATATTCCAGTCATTGCTCTTACCGCCCATGCCATGAAAGGGGATCGTGAACGGGCACTGGGAGTAGGTTTCCATAATTATCTGACCAAGCCCTTAACTGCCACAACATTTATGGATGAGTTACTGACTCTACTACTAGATATGCCCCAACTCAGCGAATTTTTGACAATGTAATACCTCCCGAAGGAGCTAAAATGATGTCTGACCCTATTTTAATTGTAGAAGACGATCCCGATGGACAAGCGATGGTCTCCCATGTGATTGGCTATATGAACATTCCCCATGATGTTGTAGGAGATGCCGAGTTAGCAATCCAGAAATTGATCGATAATAACGAGAGTTATCAAGCGGTGATTGTCGACCTCGCCTTACCGGGGAAAGATGGTTGGGAATTACTTGCGGAGATACGAGAAAATGATATGACCTCCCAATTGATGTGTATTGCTGTCACCGCCTTCCATTCATCCAAAACCCGTGAGGATGCCTTGAGAGCTGGATTTGATGCGTATTTCTCTAAACCTCTCGATGCCTCAAATTTTGCCCGGGAATTAGAGACACTACTTTGAGGCGAAATGAAAAGGCTATGGCTTACGAATTAACGTGGCATACACCGAATCAAATCCTGAGCTTGGTTATATCAGGCAATTATTCCTATGAAGAAGCAACAACGGCTAATCAGTTAATCTGTGAAAAACTAGATGCGAGCCCTTCACCTTTGTTCCTCTTGATTGACGCAAGTGATATGGCACGCACCTATAAGTTCGACTCGATACGAATCACGCAAACCTATATGAACCATGAAAAGCTCAGTCGTATCATTGTTGTAGCACTCGATCGGCTTGTAAAGTTGTCTATGATGGTGATTTTCCACTTAAGTACAGCTCCCATAACCATCGTTGAAGACACAAATAAAGCCAACATCATGGTTAATCAGTTTGCAACGATAGCTAATCGACATTAAACAACCGTTGGCTCAACCAACAAGTCATTGCCAATGACAACGCTTAACTCTCTAGCCTTTCCTCTGGGCTAGAGAGTTCGTTTTCTTGGGTATGCTCTCCGGAGGCATCATCATAACTGCCATTCCAGCAAGAAGTTTTACATCCTTTAGTCGCTACATGCGCGAAAAAGAAATG
This sequence comes from Anaerolineae bacterium, assembly GCA_028284565.1. Next base: position 6,357 of record JANQRM010000391.1, read on the forward strand.
TCCAACATTGCTCAACGATCATTGTCCATCCTAACACCATCATGAAGGTGATGGTGAATATCATGAGTACACTCCTACCGAAGGGCGAGGCATTACTCGACTATGCCAATGATCTTGATTCGGCAATAGCCCTCGCTCAACACAGCTTCGCAGTAACCTCATAGCATTGTTCTGCACGAAATGTAGGAAAATTCATACCGTCTACATTTTCCTTCTAAGCAAAAAACAGCTACAATCATCTAAGAATTAGACAGTTGTAAAATTGTGAATGTGTCATTCCATGCCGTCCGAAATTTCATGGCTTGTCCAAGATCAGCTGATTCTGGTCAAAAATATGGGGGTTATGACCCGCGAAAATTTGGTCAACAATGATATGCAAGTCATATCTATGTTAGATTTAGCGACCAAACCGCATGTCCATATCCTCATTGATGACCGAGCTGTTAGCAAAGATCCAACAATGCAAGATGTTTTGAATCTAAAAACCTTTTATCATCGTCGAATTGGCTGGATTGTTCTTACAAATACTACTCCCATTGGGAATTTTATTCTCACAATCGTTAGTCAGGTCACTCGCTTCCGTATTCGCCATGCCAATTGTGTTCAAGAGGGATTAGCTTTTCTCGCACAGGTAGACACTACTTTGCCAGATAACATTCTCACATTGCAGAATAAGGTCATCGACGAAAGTCTGTGCAAGTGAAAATTACCGACATTCGCTCCACGATTGTCCGTATCCCCCGCCAACGAAGCCTCAAAACAACCTATGGAGAGATACCTGTAAACGCTACTGTGGTTGGACAAGTTGACACAGACGAAGGCATCACAGGCATTGGACAGACCGTTGCGCC
>JANQRM010000413.1 GCA_028284565.1 Anaerolineae bacterium
GAAAGCGGCACAATTGCAAGCACGTCCCATGCAAATTGCGGAAATGTACACGCAGAAATACTTCACGGTGATGGATGCGCTGGGCGTGCAACGCCCCGATATTTCGCCCCGTGCCAGCGGGCATATCCCCGAACAAATCGAGATGATTCAGGAGCTTATCCGCAAAGAAAATGCCTACATAGTGAACGGCAGTGTCTATTTCGATGTCACCAGTGCTGAAGATTATGGCAAGCTCTCTAACCGTCGCGTGGATGACCAAGAAGCAGGCAGTCGGGAAGCCGTGCGTGGTGAAAAACACAATCCCGAAGACTTTGCCCTCTGGAAACGTGCCGAACCAGAACATATCCTCCGCTGGAACAGTCCGTGGGGAGAAGGCTTCCCCGGTTGGCATATCGAATGTTCGGCCATGGCAAAGAAGTATCTCGGTACAACCTTTGATATTCATGGGGGTGGAATCGACAACATTTATCCGCACAATGAAAATGAAATCGTCCAGAGTGAATGCGCCAACGATGCTGACTTTGCGCGCTATTGGATACTCGGTGGAAGTCTGACTATTGATGGTGTGAAGATGAGCAAGAGTCTGGGCAATTTCATCACTGCGGAAGACGCACTCAAAGAACACCGACCCGAAGTCATTCGCATGTTTGCCATGACCGCCCATTATGCTAGTCCGATAGATTATACAAATCTCGGAATAAAAAGCGCACATAGTGGCTGGGAACGCATCTATAATGCTTATCGCCTGACTCTACAAACGATGAACTCGGCAGATGAAAGCGACGATGCCAACACTTTTACAGACCGCCTGCAACAAACGGAAACTGAATTCAAAGAGACGATGGATGATGACTTCAACGCACCCAAAGCGATAGCCTCTTTGCAAGACCTGACTCGTGATGTGAATACGCTATTGAATGGCGATACCATCGTCGGACTCAGCACACTCAATGCCATCCGCGACACCTATCAGACACTCGGCGGGGATGTTTTGGGTCTCATTCCACAAGGCGAGATTGCCGATGGCGGTAGTCCTGAACGCGAAAATGGCTTGATTAGCCTCTTGGTCGAGATGCGCGCGCAAGCCCGTGCGAATAAAAATTATGCCGAAAGTGACCGCATTCGTGATGAATTGGCAGAACTTGGTGTCATCCTCGAAGACCGTCCCGATGGCACGATTTGGAAGGTGGAATAGTATGCCAGAATTTCTCTATGGGCATTGGTCGATTATTGAGTCGATTCGCTCTGGTCGGCGCACGCCCGAACAACTCATCATCTCCAACCGTGCCGAGCGTAAGGGACAAATCGGCGAGATACTCCAAATGGCAGAAGTCTCCAATATTCCCGTGCAAGAAGTACAAAAACGTATCCTTGATGACCTTGCCGATGGGAGAAACCATCAGGGAGTCGCCTTGCGTGTGGGCAGTTATCCCTATTGTGAACTCGACGACATCCTGCAAACTGCTAAAGACCGCAACGAGAAACCCTTCATCTTGCTCCTCGATTTGTTGCAAGACCCGCAAAACGTCGGCTCCTTATTGCGCGTGAGTGATGCTGTCGGCGTGCATGGCATTGTTTTGCAAGACCGTCGCGGTGTGGGTGTGACTCCAGCAGTTGTGTCGGCATCCTCCGGCGCAGTCGAACACATGCAAGTCGCACAAGTGACGAATCTCGTGCAAGCGATGAAAGAACTCAAAGACAATGATGTGTGGATGGTCGGGCTGGATGTGGGTCCCAATGTACCGCCGATTGATAGATCCGACCTCGATATGTCAATTGGATTGATTCTCGGCAGTGAAGGCGAAGGGTTGCGTCGTTTGGTACGTGACACCTGTGATTTACTCGTCACACTCCCCATGCGCGGGCAAGTGGGTAGTTTGAATGTCGCAACAGCCGGTGCAGTCGCCCTCTATTCTGCATGGCAAGCGCGTGGTTGGTCAGGCTGGGCACACGCCTAGAAGAAGTCAGATATTAGACAACAGACATCAGATTAATCGCGGGTTGATGTTGAACCCTTATTTTTCGCCCAATCTGGTTGCCAGAAATCGGGATGATTTGAGTCTGTATATTGTGTCATGTCTGTCTCAGATGTCCAGAATTTGTCATAAATCGGGCTGTTATTTTCATCATATCCAACAAGATTTGCGTCAGGCAATACTGTTTGGCTATCAAATGTGGTATCTGCTAAGTTCGTTCCCATTAAATTAGATTCATGTAGTATTGCTCCAGATAAATTAGATTTAGATAAATCTGCATTTTCTAAGTTTGCTCCCCTAAAATTTACGGTTTCTAAGTTTGTTTTATACAATGTAGCTTTGATTAAGTAAGAATGCTCAAGATTCACTTGATATAAATTTGACCCGATAAATGTTGATTGGACTAAATTTGCATGCTCTAAATTGGCTCGTTCTAAATTTGTACTTCCCCACAATGTCTGAATTAATCTTGCATGTCCCAAGTTTACTCTCTCTAAATTTGCTCCAGACAATTGGGCTTTACTCAAATTAATTCTTTCTAAATTTGACTCAGTCAGGATAGCATGTCTTAAATCTGCTCCTGCTAAATTTGCTTCAAATAAGATCACATGCTTCAAATTAGCTCTGGTTAAATCAGCTTCTTTAAGTAAACCTTTTGTACCTACTATCCATTTTCGTTTAGTAAGCTGATGCACTGCGTCCTTTGCTTTTTCATTCGATAAGCTACTTGCATCCATGACCAATTGTCGTTTTAAGTTTTCAATTCGACGTTCTTTTTCTCGACTACGATACAAGCGATCAATCACAACCACTGTAAAAATAATGCCAAAGGTTTCAGGTACTAAATCGCCCAGCAGAGTAGAAGTATCTACTATGAACCGTTCCAAAAATGGAAACGTCAATAATCCCATTAGGAAACCAGCAACAGCAAATAAAAATTGATTCTGTTGCCAAAGTTGTTTGATTTCGTCCCAACGCGCGGTCATATGCTTATCCCTTCAGATGAATGTTCACGAATTATGATTATAACCTGAGACATAAAGCTATTCGTGACTTTAGAAGCAACTAAAGCCTGTGATAGAATG
>JANQRM010000429.1 GCA_028284565.1 Anaerolineae bacterium
CGAGTGCTGAACCGACTGCAAGGTACAGTGCCGCGCCCAATGCGCCTACCTACAATGATCCTTACAAGCGAAATAGTGGTTCTAATGTGACCTCCCAACCGCAGCCTTTACAACAAAACTACATGCCCAACACACAGCCGGGCTATCCACCTAGACCACAACCACAAGGTCAGCCGCTTCCGCCACAGATGTCGCAAGATTCACGCCGGATGTACCCACAGCAATATAGTGGGCAACAATATGTCGATGAACCTGAAGCTGGTACGGATTGGGTGACGATAATTCTGGCGGTTTTGGCGGTGATTGCTTTATTAGGATTGTGTCCGTTATATCTTTTGGGTGTCTTCCCGAATCTATAAATTATCCAAGGCGACCAAATTCACGTGCAAGCTGGTCTTTGCTCAGATGAATTAATGTCGGGCGACCATGCGGACAAGTATGCGGTGATTCACAGCGTTCTAGTTGGCGGATAATCCCTTGCATCTCGTCTAAACTCAGGATTTGTCCCGCTTTTACTGAGGCACGTTTGCAGACATGCTGGATTAGCTTTTCTTCAATCGCTTCCTCGCCGGGAGTCTTGTCTTGGGCAAGGTCTTCGAGTGTTTGTAAGATGACTTCGTTAGAGTCGATGTTAGCAAGTAGGGCAGGTATCCGACGGACTGCAAAGGTGTTGGGTCCAAACGCTTCGAGGTTAAAGCCTAATGCTTGCAATAGTTCTTGCTTTTCCTCGATGAGACGTGCGTCTTCTGGTGAGACATTGAGTGTCTGTAATTCAAGCGTTTGTTGAGTCACAATATCATTTGTACGGTAGGACTCCATAAATTTTTCATACATTATCCGTTCATGTGCCGCGTGCTGGTCAATCAAATACATACCAGCAGGTCCTTCTGCCACGATATAGGTCGCCCCTACTTGTCCAATCACTCGTAAAAGGGGAAGTGTACGTGGACGTTCAGGCATTCCCAAACCATATGGAATCTCTGTCCCGCCCGCAATGAATGTGTCATCTGGATACTGGCGTGGATGATAGCCGGGACTCTCGTAATCCAAAACCAAATCAGATTGGTAGGTGTCGGCATCACGGTTGCCGGTTGACCAGAACGTCTTATCATCTTGCTTTCTCGGAAACTCTGCACCATAGCCTGTATCATGAAATTCTCGGACAGAGACATACTCCAATAGTGCTTTACGGATCGTGCGTTGTACTGCGACAAAGGCTAAATCAGGCTTTTGAAAACGTACTTCAGCTTTTGTTGGATGCACATTTACATCAACAAAATTGGTTGGCATCGCAATCATCAGCACTGCATAGGGATAACGCCCTTTCATTAACAAGGTATGATAGGCTTGTATTACCGCATGATTCAGGCGGTTATCTTGTATGGCACGTCCATTGATAAAGAGGATAATGCGGGTGCGGTCACTTCGGCTGAGACTTGGCTGAGAGACAAAGCCTTGTACTTGAATATTAGGATACCCATCTCGTCCAACTTCTTCACCAGACACTTCAATCATTTGCTTGAAATTGTCTAATCCAAGCACCTTGGCGACAACATCCGCGAGTTGACCGCGTCCATTCGAGCGAAAAAGCTCTCTTCCATCTTGTAATAATACAAAGCGAATTTCTGGATATGCCATCGTATAACGGGTGACAACCGTCATGATTTGACGTTTTTCGGTATTATCAGACTTAAGAAATTTCAAGCGTGCTGGGGTATTAAAAAAGAGATTTTCGACATTTATCACCGTGCCGGCTGGGACACCCGCAGATTTTTCATCGACAATTTGCCCGCCATCTACGCGAATACTCGTTCCAATGTCTTCATGCCGATGTCGCGTCGTGATAGATAATTGACTAACGGCGGAGATACTGGCTAGTGCTTCCCCACGAAATCCAAGTGTTGTCAATGTTTCGAGATCTTCAGTGTGACGTAATTTACTTGTTGCATGTCTTGTGAGGGCAAGAGATACTTCTTGTCTTCTGATACCATCTCCATTGTCACTAATTCGGATTTGTTGCCGACCACTCCCTTGAATATCAATATGGATATTGTCAGCTCCAGCATCTATCGCGTTTTCGATGAGTTCTTTAACTACAGAGGCGGGACGTTCAACCACCTCTCCGGCGGCGATACGTGCAACAACATCTTCTGCCAAAATTTGGATCGGCATTATTTGCATCCTCAATCATTAGAATGAGGCGCATTATACCATACATTTGTGCTAATTATTGAGGCTACAGCTAGCCTGTTTGGGTAGGTTCTTCAGGTTCTAGCTCAGGACTTAAGGGCAGGCTGATGAAAAAGGTACTCCCTTCGTTTTCAATACTTTCGACCCAAGCCTTGCCACCGTGACGTAGCGCCACACTCCGTACAATGAACAAACCTAATCCACTACCCTTCAACCGCTTGTGTTCTCGACGACGGACTCGGAAATGACGGTTAAACAGTTTGTCTAAATTTTCCTCAGAAATTCCATAACCGGTGTCTTTGACTCCGATGACCAGTTTTTCACCGACTTTATTCAACTTAACTGTGATATTGCCGCCATTAGGTGTAAATTTGATGGCATTATCAATGAGGTTGATGATACCCCGTTCTATCATTAGCGGGTCAAATGAGAAGATAGGGAGATCAGCTTCTGCATCGACACTCAACGTCAATTCTTGTTTTTCGGCGGGGAGGAGATACTTGGCAACGATATTATCCACTAATTGGAGTATATCACTGGGTGAGCGTTCCATCTCATAAAATCCCGTTTCAGGGTCAAAGCGTCCAGCATCTTGCATGTTGTCGATTTGTGTCGCTAGTTGGTCGATGCCTGATAATATTTTATCTACTGCATTCGCTTGTTGGTCATTTAACTTCCCAAACGCATTGGCTTCAAGAATACTGGCAAAGCCCTTCATGGATGTGAGAGGAGAACGTAAATCATGAGAGACAACACGAATGAATTCTTGCTGATTGGCATTGTATTTTTCATGTTTCGCTTCGGTAACAGCCATTTGCATCACTATTCGGAGATAGACGAGCAATTCGTCCAAACTTTTCGTTGTGTCATCTTCCAATTCATGGTTATCTCGGTAGAGCAGACCCAATAAAAGGGGTTCACCGCTACTGATGATGGTAGGGATGAGTAACCATCCGGCGTAGTGTTCAGCCAATGGATGGGGTAACTTTGAACTGACTTCGATATCAGTCATCTTGGGTTGATTTGCCATCAAGTGATCGACTGGAAGTTGTTGTTCCTCGATTTGTGATGTTTCATAAACAGGTGGCTTGCTGAAGGCAATACAAAATGCGCTGTCCGCGTTCATCAATTGAATGGCAAAATCTAAAACCAATTTCCCTGAGTGTGTTAGCGAGGGATTGTCTGCAATTGCATGAGCCAGAGTCTGGAAGGTTACGGATGTTTCATCATCAGCCATGGGGTTCTCGTTTGATAGGTTTATATATGTGTTAAGGCTTGAAGTGAGTATTCTATGGTAAAAATTATATATAGCATGGTAAAACAGGACAAGCTAGCTTCAATAAATGCTTATTAGGTTTGCTTGCACAGCATATTTTTTCATGCTAGACTTTTCATATTCTGAAGCAAAGGCAAGTAAATAGCCCATGGCTGAAAAAATTCTAATAGTTGACGACGATGTTGACAGTTTAAAACTCATCGGGTTAATGCTCAAACGGCATGGTTATGAGGTGGTTGCTGCGAATTCAGGTGGACAGGCTCTGGTTAAAGCAGAAGCCGAGAATCCCAACCTCATTATCTTAGATGTGATGATGCCAGATATGAATGGGTTGGAAGTTTGTCGTCGTTTGCGCGCACAACCCAATACTGCAGAGATTCCAATCATCATGTTCACTGCCAAAACGTTGATTGATGATAAGGTGAAAGGGTTTGAAGCAGGAGTTGATGATTATCTCACTAAACCTACTCATCCTGCTGAATTAGCTTCTCGTGTGAAGGCGATTCTGGCTCGGAATGCTACCAAACAATCTTCCCAAAAATCTTCGCGTGGAATGACAATTGGGGTTCTCGGTGCGAAAGGTGGTGTTGGCACAACCACGTTAGCTTTGAATTTGGCAGTAGCAATGGAGCAGGAAGGTGATTCTCCCACGGTTGCTGATTTTAGACCCGGCGTTGGTACACTTGGCTTATTGCTTGGGTTTGGACGCTCTCAGGGGATGGCACGTTTACTTGAAGAATCGCCTGATAAAATTAATCGTCAGTCAGTTGAAAACGAGATGATTACTTATCAGACAGGACTTCGAGCGTTAGTTTCTTCTGTTCGCCCTGCTGAATCTAAAGTCAACTATTCTCTGGAAACAGCGATAGCAATCGTCAATGCTTTGCGTGAAATCGGGAAGCCCGCAATATTTGATTTGGGATATGGACTTGATGAAACGACCTTTTCATTGCAAAACGAGATGGATAAGCTAGTCATTGTCGTTGAGCCAAACTCTGCTTGCCTAATTATGGCTCGTGAATTAGTCAATGAGTTAGGTGTATCTGGACGCTTGAGCTTAGTCGTGTTAAATCGAACTCAGTCGAGTCTGCAAACACCTTGGCAAGAGGTCGAAAATGTCGTGGGTATGGATGTCAAAGCGATTATTGCCGCTGCGCCGGAATTGGCATTCCAAGCGACAGAAAATGGAACGCCGATTGTTCTCATGCAACCTGGACATGTGACATCTACACAGATTGTGAAATTGGCAGGGGAACTCAAGAGTCGGATTAAATCTTTAGCTTAGTAAATTTATTGGTCAAGCACATGGCGGTATTGGAACAACAAGTGAGAGAAGTTGCGGAACTCGTTGTACAGTCTCAACGAGTTGTTGCATTTACAGGGGCAGGAATTAGTACACCCTCGGGTATTCCCGATTTTCGTAGTCCTGAATCGGGCTTATGGGATAATGCCGATCCAATGATAGTGGGTAGTATCTTTGGTTTCCGCCAAAATCCTCAAGCATTTTTCGACTGGGTGCATCCACTCGCTAAAATGACAGCTGACTCCCAGCCTAATCCTGCTCATTATGCTCTTGCGAAATTGGAGCAAATGGGCAAACTGACAAGTATTATCACTCAGAATATTGACATGCTCCATACACGAGCAGGAAATCAGACTGTTTTTGAATTGCATGGGCATATGCGTGAGGCAACCTGTATCCATTGCTTTAAGGTCTACGATGGTGAGCCGATCATGAAAACCTTCATTGCAGATGGACAAGCCCCACATTGCGTATCGTGTAATGGTGTATTAAAACCTAATGTCATCTTATTTGGCGAAGAATTACCTTACAAAATTTTGCAGTCTGCCCAAGATTCGGCTCGTGATGCTGATTTGTTCTTAATTGCTGGTTCATCGCTTGAAGTCTATCCTGCCAATGAACTCCCATTATTAGCCCATCGTACAGGAGCCAAAATAGTCATCATCAACTTGCAAGCAACACATCTCGATAACATAGCGATGCATGTTGTGAGGGATGATGTTGCGAACGTGCTTCCAGCGATTGTAGAGCAGTTAGAGAGGGTAGAGTGACGCTTGATCATCAGCCAGAAATGAATCGTCAAGAATTGCTCGAACATTACGAGCGAATCATTGATATTACATTGCAACTTAATTCAACCTTCGATTTAACCGCATTGTTGAAGAAGATAGTTGATGCCGCAACCGAACTGACTCGTACTGAAGCCGCGTCGATCATGCTCTATGATGCAACCGAGAAGAAATTGCGTTTTTCAACGGCAAGCAATATTAAACCTCATCAGCTTGAGCGTATCCTAATCCCATTGGAAGGCAGTATAGCGGGCTGGATATTCCAACATGGTGAACCGCGTGTTATTCAAAGTGCCGCTGATGAACCCCTCCACTTTCAAGGGGTAGACCGAGAGATTGATTTTGTCTCGCGTAACTTGCTTGGTGTTCCCATGCGGACTCATGAAAAAGTTATAGGAGTGCTTCAAGCTGTAAACAAGCATAATGACTTGCCATTTGATGATGACGACATCATGACTCTTCGGACATTGGCTAGCCATGCGTCAATTGCGATTGAAAATGCTCGGCTCTTCCAACAAAGCGATTTTATCGAAGAATTGGTTCATGAATTGCGTCAGCCACTATCGGCACTTCGTTATAGTACTACGCTCCTTCAACGTCCCGATTTACCTCAAGACAAGGGTGAAGATATTGTCCGACGGATGCGCGGAGAGATAGAACGTCTAAATGAGATGGCAAATGACTTTCTTGATGTGGCACGATTAGAGTCGGGTCGTGAACAATTGGATGTCACACCTTTTGACTTGAAAGATTTGCTTGAAGAATGTGCTTTTGTCGTCGAATCTCAGGCAAAAGAAAAGAATGTATCGATTGAGATCGAAAAGTATCCGGTATATGCCGAAGCCGATAGAGGGAAGGTGAAACGGGTTATTCTTAATTTACTGACGAATGCGATTAAATACAATCGTCCCGATGGCACAATCAACATGAATATCAGCTCCGTAGACGATGCTTCTCATGAGATTGACCACCCCTTTGTTCGCGTGTCGGTTGCGGATACGGGATTTGGAATTTCTGAGGAGTATCAAAAGAATATGTTCCAGAAGTTCTATCGTGTGCCGACAACGGCAAATACGGTACGTGGTACCGGCTTAGGGCTTTCGATTTGTAAGAATATCATTGAAGCACATGGCGGACGGATATGGCTTGATAGTGAAGAAGATGTTGGCTCGACCTTTTATTTCACGATACCCGGCACCGCTAACTAGAAATCCATCAAAACCTTCAATATCCCTCTTTGTTGTGCATGATTAAATGCGTCAATTGCATTGTCAATTGGGTAGCGCGCATCAATCATCGACTCGACATCTACCAAGTTACGTTCTAATAACCGAATCGCGGCGTCAAAGGGACCGCAACGACTCCCAACAATGCGAATATCCTCAACTGCTACCCGTGATAAATCGGCATTCGGAATTCCCTGATAGGTACTCTTCAATACAATCGTTCCACGAGGTTCGACTAAATCCAATGATGCGGCAAATCCGCTTTCATTACCTGTACAATCCACCACAACTTGAGCGCGGTTCTGGGGTAATTCATCAAGCGAAACGGCGGGTATATGCCAATTATTGAGTAACTTGGCTTGCTTTTCCCTACGCACAACCACCGCTAAATCCGCACCGATCAATTTCAAAACTTGTGCTGAGACCATGCCTAATTTGCCTGCACCAATCACAATGACTCGGTCTCGTGGAGATATATGCACCGCTTCGGTCACTTGTAAACCAGCCGCAATAGGTTCAATGAATACGGCTTCATCATCACTCACCGCCTCAGGAATAACATGCAGGTTGTCTTGTTTGAGTGCCATATAATCGGCAAATGCCCCTTGATGATGCCAGATACCAAT
>JANQRM010000438.1 GCA_028284565.1 Anaerolineae bacterium
CTCTGTGGCTGGCTTCCAAGATTATCTATTTGCCAATCGAGAATTTATCCATCTACTGGCGGTGTATGGGTTTAACCTACTGTCGGTAATGCTTATTCCTACCTTGTATCTTGCTAGTCGACAACTCAAGCAGGCGCATTCGGGTTGGCTCGTGGCGGGTTTGGGGACTTTCAACCTGTTGTTGATTCATTTTGGACATCAAGCGCGTCCGCATGTTCCACTGGCTACTTTGGCTTTTCTATCGACGGTGTTGCTGGTTGGGGTGGCGTATAACAAAGGTGGCTGGAAGGTGTCATTGTCGGCGACGGTGCTGAGTGCGCTGACTGTCGGCACATTGCAGAATGGGATTGTCATTATCTTACCCTTTGGCTTGGCATGGCTACTGCGAGCTTGGGATGGTGATGGGTATCAATGGCGTGAGCTGATGCGTCCCTTGACGATTGGTAATGTTCTGCTGTTTGTGATTTTATCTCTCATATTGGAACCACAGCTGATTCAAGAATTTGGTGGGGTGTTTAGCCAGTTTTTGAGTGGAGAAGCCAGTAGCTTTGAGCTGGGTGGAGGAACCCATGCATTCAGTTCGTCAATGTTTAGTGTGGACAATATCCCGCAATTCATCTCGAATATCAGCAGTTATCAACCGATATTGACTCTGCTACTGCCGATTGCTATTCCCTATTTTATCTTTGTGAATCGGCGGAAACCCCGCTTGTTGGCTGTTGGTCTGGCGTTTCAGTTGGTTAATTTGGTGGTGTGGAGTTTATTTGAGGGGAATTTCCCACGGATTACGGCGGTGTTATCCCCATTCTTTATCTTTGTGGTGGGGTATTTATTAGAAGATATTGTGCTGTGGCTGGCGACTAAGACGGACATTCGTTTGGCTGTGGTGCAGTTCATATGCTTCGGTGCGATTCTTGTAACGATGTTAGTCTCGGCTGTGCGTCTGGTGTATGTGATTGGTCAGCCGGATACACGGACGAGTGCCACGGATTGGGTCGTGGACAATCTACCAGAGGGTGAAACCATATTGTCGAACTTCCAACTCTTGGATTTGTTGCCGACAGACGAGGCGATTCTGCGACAAAAAACAGACTATCCGGGTTCGATTGGAACATTTTGGCAATGGTTGCTTACACAAGACGGTATGAGGGAACCTCGCTTTAATATCGTGAGTGGCAATGTGTATTGGCGAGATGTGCCGGATGATGAAGCACAAACAATGTTTATCGAGATGCTTGACATTCGTTATCTGTTGGTGCGTTCACAGGTGGCTGAGCCGACGACTGATTCGATGATTGCCCATGCCCAGCAGAATGGACAGTTGATTGCGTCGTTTTGTCCGGGTAAAGGGATTGATGTTGCCGAATTGCCGGACGACCTGTTTGCACAAGGTTGGCGACAAATCTGGGAACTCCAGCAACCGGGTCCGTTTGTGATGATATATGATCTCGCCTTATCAGCAGACAACCCACCTATACAACGGTATTGCCAGTAAATTCATAAGCCTAAGATGCGTCGGGCTTTGGGAGAGGGAAAGCCGTTGTGGATGCGCGCGTGGGGATTATAGTCGGCGGTATGGGCATCAGCCGGTACATCTCTGATGCTATCAGGGAAGGTATCGAGGATGTTGAGTCCGTTGGGTGTGCAGGTGAAGATGATGAGTTCGTCGTAGCCGTAGGTTAGCGTCTCGAATTGGAAGAAGGGGATGGGGAAGTCGTAGGTGATAGTAGTTGCGCCATATTCGACGAAGTCGATTAATTGCAGGCGAATGTCATTGTCATCGTAGAGGTAGTATGCGCCGAGTCCATCGACAAAGCTCCATGAATAGGCACGGGCTGAGTTATCGCAATGGTAAAGCATGAGGGTGTGGGGCTTAACTTGAGGTGCAAGGGCGACGACATCTCGAAAGAAATCGAGGCTTTCATCAAAAGAGCGCGTGTCGGCATCAATCGCTTCGGCTTGGCGTTGGGCATTGAAGAACCAGTGTCCAGCAATCAGGCTGTAGATTATGGCAAATCCCCAGAAGACAGACATGGGGCGGATACGTAAAGTCGTGGCGAGGGCTTGGCTAGTTAATCTCACAACCCCCACCACGACGAGGGCTTGGGCAGGGGCGGCGAAATAGTTGAAGCGATAGACATCAAAGGGAAATCCCGCATAGGCTCCAGCGACTCCGGCTAAGCCCACGAAAATCAAGCCGACGAGTAGCATCCAGCCGAAAGCGGAAACTGTGGGCAAGTCTCGATAATGAGGAGTCAATCGCCAGAAGAGCAACAGTCCGCCAATGAAGACGAGCATCAATAAAAGAGAGGGTGCGAGATAATTCGGTAGGCTATCGAGCAGGCGGTCAATAGGGAAGCTCTGTTGATAGAAGTAGAGCATCTCTGGGATAAGTGTGCTGAAGCCGGGGATGTTGCGTCCCGATTGATATATAGTATCGACTTCATTGCCTAAGAAGGAGAGTAAAAAGGGTATCGACCCCAAGATGATGCCAAGATACCAGATGCTCAGCCCGATAAGTGCGTTAGGTTGCCAGCGGGAACGGACAAATAACAAGAGGGCAGGAGCAATCACCAAAACGGGAATCCATGATTCAAAGGCGCGGACTGCCATATAACCCAAGACTGCGCCGATGATAATGAGTAGCCAGCGGAGTCGGTGAGGATTCAAAACGAATTCGACAAGCAGGACGAATGCACCCAGCCCCAAGACGGTTGCCCATGAATTGATGTTGCCAGCGTATAATGCGCGGGCATGGTCGAGGTTGTTGGGAATGTAGAGGACGAAGACGAGGGCGTAAAACAGGGCAAACCAGCGATAACGTGGCAGAAAGCAACGCTTGAGATGGAACATCATTATCCCCGCGAGGGAGACATTGAAGAGCATCCAATAATGATAGATTTGCGGTCTGCCAGAGAAGAAGATTTCACTCGTAACCATCTCTAACATGCCGAATTGTCGATTGGAGCCATGCACCGTCAGCGAGCGAATATCACCATAAAAAAGGTATGTCCAATCGTCGAAAGCGGCTCCGTTGTAGGGCAATGCCGAGAGAAAGGCGATGAAGACCGTCGCTAAGATGGACAATCCCGCGATGAAATAGAGTCGTCCGAAAGAAGGCATGGTCATGGGGTAGGTTCGCTTTCGGGTTCGGCTGGCTCTGCCACATTCTTTTGCAAGCGGGACTGCTTGAGCAAATAAAGCGGACGATCTTTGGTCTGCTCGAATATCATGCCGATGTATTGGGCAATCACACCGATGGAGATAAGTTGTACCCCACCCATGAGCAACAACACGCCGATGGTGGATGTCCAGCCGGGAATAACGTTGCCTGTGAAAGCGGCAATGATGATATAGATCAGATAGATTGTTGCCAAACCCGTGAGCAATAACCCCAACCATGTGATGATGTCGAGGGGGACTGTCGAGAAGGAAAATAAGCCATGCCGTGCGAGTTGGAGCATCTTGCGCCAAGTGTAGCGAGTTGTGCCATCCGCACGTTCTGGCTGGTCATAAGCGACGGTGGCGTAATCATAGCCGACCCATGCGACCATGCCCCGTAGAAAGCGGTGAGTCTCACGCATGTTGCGTAAACTGCTGACGACAGTAGGGGACATCAAGCGAAAATCTGCTGCGTCTGCCACGA
>JANQRM010000463.1 GCA_028284565.1 Anaerolineae bacterium
TGAGTGATCGCCGTTTCGGTAAAGCCATCAAACGCTTGGTGACTGTCAAATATGTCGATATGAATATGGAGTATGAGTATCAGTTGACAGAAAAGGGACAAAATGCCGCAGCCGAGCTAGCCGAATATGACTCAGCAGGTCCTGTTATAGAGAAAAAGGATGCCAACAAAATCCACCGTCGTCTCACATTGGCAGTCCCCCAACAACTCATAGCTGGACATACGAGCGACCTGCATCTCGGTTTCCATCCTGATTCGGGGAATCAATTCAATTCACCTGCCGAAGTTGTTTTGCGTATTTCAACAATCCATGCTCTTCTCAGCGGAAGTGGTGATGAAATGCTCAAACTCGACAATGATTCAAAACAGCATACCTTTCAGATCACCCCAGAACGCTATAGTCAAGTCCGCCTCAAAGTGCAAGTGTTCCAACTCGCACCCAATGGAGAAGATATATCAATGTGTGGGGGAATGTATGTCGATATGGATGTACAAGGAGCAGGTGACCCTAGTGGATACCGAGCCTATGGCACAGATGTGGCTTTCGATCCGGTATAGGAGATAAACTATTCATCAGCACTCCAGCCAAGTGGTATATCCTCATCCAAACCATGAAAGGGGTCAGTAATCGTTTCGGTGCGAGTCATGTCCGTTGCTGGTAACAAAGCGGTCTTCCCCTTACGTTCAGCTTTGCTATTCAACTTCCACAAATCCCGTGCAGAATAAATCGTTTTCGATGAATCAGGTTGCGTCGCAATCCGTGACACGCCACGCGCTAACACATCAATCGGTATCGGCGCACGATTACCCAATAGAAACCAGGAGAACGGCGGAGTCCGCCCTAGAAATGAGAATAAACGATATACCATCGGACGTGACCTGCCACGCTGATACACCATCGGCGCATGAATAATCGAAGCGTCTAATCCAACACGAAAGAGATAATTCTCGGCTTCACGCTTGGCTTGAATATATTGTAAGCTCATCCAAGGGGTTCGCACGGCACTCATCAACACCATATGCTGAACACCATCACTCACACACATATTAGCAACATTCCGAGCAGACAAAAAATTCAGACGGTGGAATGTGAGACCGACAGATGGCTCGGCAACCATACTCCCAACGGTGTGGATCACACTTTGATGCCCTCGCGCACGACCTCGCAAACTTGCCGTATCCCAAACATCAGCTGGATACCATCGCGTCCGTTGAGCCAGCAAACCCAATTTATCTTCTGCGCCAGGACGAACCAACAAGGTCACATCCACACCTTCTGCAAGGAGTGCCATAGCAATATTGTCACCAAGAAACGTGCCTCCCCCAGTGACCAAAACACCTTTATGAGGTCGAGTCATATCATGAATTTCATTGGATTAATCAGCCTCATATTGTAAAGATTGAGCAACATTCCCACAACGTTGGACTTGTTAAATTCTATTTTTCTGTATAATAAGGGTTAATCTCATCTTAAACTCAACTTAGATGAGCAGAGTCAGTTTAACAGTATGACCGAATGCAGAGAGTCACAAATTGTGCATGTCTTTGTTGAGATGCATAGCATGTTGCCCAAAGTGGGAGTGATGAATCGTTTGGAGAAACGGGTAACGGCGAAAGGACACTGCTTCGACGATGTGCCAAAATGTGTGGTAACGAAATGCTTATGGAACCGTCTCATTTGACGGATAGAATGTGCCAGTGGATATCCAATCAACCTTTAGAGGAGTGTCACAAGTCATCGTTGTGGCGACAACACATCACTAAATCTTGAATTATTCGTCCTGAATAGCCCCGATTCTAGGCTGATTCGGGGTGGCACAGCTGTATCTCTCCAAAAGACCCTTTCGATTCAATCCACACCATGACAATGGCAATTGATAGTTTATTGGTAAAGGGCAATCTTGTGCCAGTCATCACGGCTTTAGAGGTACAAAAGCGGAATAAAGAACGAGTCAATGTGTATCTTGACGATGAATTCGCCTTTGGACTCAGCCTCATGGAAGCCGCCGTGTTGAAGAAAGGTCAGACACTCTCTGATGAAGAGATTGATCGCCTGAAACAAGAGGATGCCATCGTCCAAGCTATCGACCACGCCATTCGCTTTTTGTCTTATCGTCCACGCAGTTCCCAAGAAGTCCGCCGGAACCTGAGCAAGAAAAAGATACCCGATACCGTCATCGAGTCTGCCCTAGAACGTTTGGAAAATCTGGGTTATCTCGACGACTCCGCCTTTGTAAGCTTTTGGGTGGAGAATCGCAATTCATTTAAGCCAATGGGCGCACGCGCCTTAAGTTATGAACTTCGTCAAAAAGGTATCGACCAACGTTTGATTGATGAAGCACTCAATCAGTTGGATGAGACAGAACTCGCCCTTCAAGCAGGACGAGAACGGGTATCTCGATTTCGAGGAAAGCATCCCCAGGAGTTTAAGAAGAAAATGGGGGACTTTCTCCAGCGACGCGGTTTTAATTATGGGACTGCCTCCGATGTGGTGCAACATTTACTACAGGACCTCGAAGATGGGTTTCTCGTAGAACGTGACATAGATTAAAATAAATCTCCGCGATTCGGCATGAATGGAACCCATTGAAGCGAAAGGAGTAAGGCATTGCTTCGTGAAAACACACGAATAACGCCGAATCATCATGGAACTTGTATTGGTAGGAATCATCGCCTTAGTTGTTGGTGCTGGTGGAGGTGTCTATTGGGGTCGTCGTAGCCTCTTAGAACGACAAGAACTTGAAGCTCAGAGTGCGCTTGTCAAAGCATCTAATGAAGCTAAAACCATCTTAGAAAACGCCAATGACGAGAGCAAGAGCATCGTTCTTGAAGCGGAAAAAGAAGCAAAAAATGTTCTCAAAGAAGCCGACCAGACGATTACCCGTCGCCGTCGAGAACTCGATAATGAAGATGACCGTCTGCAAAAGCGACGTGCTGATTTAGATAAGCGTCTCGAACGCCTCGAATCTCGCGAGGGCAATCTCAACAAGCGTCAGAGTCGCCTTGACCGCAAAGAAAATGAACTGAAAGACCGCGAAGCCCAAAAAATAGCCGAGTTACAACAAATCGCACAAATGACCATTGACGAAGCGCGTGGGGAATTGCTCCGGGCTGTTGAACTCGATGCACGCAATGATATGGCACGTATTATCCGCCAGATTGAAGCAGAAGCTCATGAAGAAGGGGAACGTCGCGCACGAGAAATTGTCTCCCTCACAGTCCAGCGCATTGCCTCCGAGCATGTCAGTGAATTCTCAGTCAGTGTGGTCGAACTACCCTCGGATGATATGAAGGGGCGTATTATTGGGCGTAACGGACGCAACATTCGCTCCTTTGAGATGGCAACAGGCGTGGATGTTGTCGTTGATGACACACCACAAGCCGTCACCATCAGCAGTTTTGACCCGGTTCGTCGGGAGGTTGCCAAGCGCACCATGTCCAAACTCGTCGTCGATGGACGAATTCATCCAGCACGTATCGAAAAATTAGTTGAAGACACGCATGCAGAAGTTGAGCAAATTATTCAAGAAGAAGGCGAGCGAGCCGCCTTTGAAGTAGGCGCACATGGTCTCCATAAAGAAGTCATCAAATTATTAGGTCGCCTCAAGTTCCGTACAAGCTACGGACAAAACCAGCTCTCTCATGCGATTGAAACTGCCCATATCGCGGGCATGATCGCCGCTGAGTTGGGTGCCGATGTCGATGTTGCCAAAGCTGGTGGTTTGCTCCACGACATCGGTAAAGCCGTTGACCACGAAGTTGAAGGAACCCATGCAACTATTGGTGCTGAGTATCTGAAACGCTACGGTGTCAAAGGGAAAATCGTCAATTGTGTCGCCAGCCATCATCATGAGGTCGAACAGAATTGTGTCGAAGCTTACATCGTCGAAGCGGCAGATGCCATCTCTGGCGCACGTCCCGGCGCACGACGGGAAAGTCTGGAAGCCTACATCCGTCGTGTGAAAATGTTGGAAGAAATCGCCAATGGTTTTGAAGGTGTTGACCAAAGCTATGCACTCCAAGCCGGGCGCGAAGTCCGTATCATTGTCCGTCCAGAAGAGGTGGATGAATTCACATCACTGCAACTGGCGAAAGATGTCGCCAAGCGAATCGAGGAAGATATGCAATATCCCGGACAAATCAAAGTCCATGTCATTCGTGAAACCCGCGCCATCGAATACGCGAAATAGACATCCACTACCATAATCAAGTCACTTCCGAACCCCCAATAATTGGGGGTTTTGTTTTTATTGACAGCCAATATTCAATTAGAGTACCATATGACCAGTAACACGCATTCGGTCATAGTGTTTGGAAAGGACAGTATGGAGCAAGCAGACGACATCGCCCGACAGAAGAACGAGGAGCGAGAAAATCGTATCCTCGACGCGGCGGCGCAACTGATTACACATTTCGGTTTTACGAAAACAACCATTGGCGATATAGCCAACGAAGCGGGTATCTCCAAAGGCACACTCTATCAACATTGGGATAGCAAGGAAGCCCTCTTTGATGCCCTTGTGTGGCGAGAAACATGGCGATACACAGACGAAACCCTTCGATTAATCGAAGCAGATGCAAATGGAGGAACGATAACCGGGTTATTCAAAAATGCATTGTTAGCATTACAAGAAAATGGCTTTTTGCGTGCCTTATTAGCAAAAGATCATCAACGAATTGCGAGTCAACTTCTCGCCCAATTCGAGGACTTTTATCCACGACGCTATGAAATGCTCAAAGGTATGTTGACTCAGATGCAAGCCGTTGGCGCAGTCAGAGAAGATGTGGATATCCAAACTGTTGCTTATCTGATGAATGTTTATAACTATGGCTTTTTAAAAATCAATGAGGTGATGCCTAAAGAGCAATGCCCAGAATTCGATACGAGCGTTCAGGTCATCGCCGACATTTTTGATCACTATCTTACACCACCGGATGGTGGGAATAGCGAAGCGGGAAAACAAATTATTCATGGTTTCATCGCAATGGCAAAACAACAAGTGGAAACTATGCGAAACCAGAAGAAATAGGACAAGTCAATGTGAAATTAACGGAATATACAACCAGTATCTAAGAACCACAACAATTAACAACCGAAAATGGGAGGCAAACATGGGAACAGCTATTATCAAAACCAACAACTTAAGCAAGACTTACAAATCGCGTAGTAGCCAAACAAAGGCACTCGATAAACTCAATCTTGAGGTTAAGCAAGGTGAAATCTTTGGCTATCTTGGACCTAATGGTGCAGGTAAAACGACAACGATTAAGTTGCTACTCGACCTGATTCGTCCGACACAAGGCAATGCTCAAATTCTGGGCATGGATACCCAACAACAAAGTGTCAAAGTCCATAAGAAAGTTGGCTTTCTGCCCGCTGAACTCAGCTTATGGAAGGGACGCACATCCGAGCAAGTGGTGAACTATATCGCGTCGATTCATGGTGATTCAAAAGCCACTGTCAAAGAAGCGCATGACATCGCCGATCGGCTTCAGTTCGATATGAAGAAAAAAGTGCGCGATTATTCATCAGGCAATAAGCGTAAACTTGGCTTGGTTTTGGCGATGATGCACCAGCCTGAAATTCTGATTCTGGATGAGCCGTCGAGTGGTTTAGACCCCTTGATGCAACAAACCTTCAATCAGATGATGCGCGAGTATCGTGATTCTGGAAGAACAGTCTTTCTGTCATCACATGTATTAAATGAAGTCCAAGCGATTTGTGATCGTGTAGGAATTCTACGGGATGGTGATCTGAAAGCAGTAGAATCCATCGACAAACTTACCAATGTTGAATTTCGTTGGGTAACGCTCCATTTCCGTGACGCTGTGCCAACCACATGGAAAGGCACACTAGAAAAACTCGATAGTGTGACGGATATTGAGATCGCGGGGAAAGAACTCAGCCTCCGTCTGAACGGCGATTTTGACCCGATTTTACGGGCTGTCGGTGATGGTTATGTGGAAAATATCCATATTCAAGATCCAACCCTCGAAGAAATCTTCCTCACCTACTATGGGGGCAATGGTAAGGAGGTCGCATAGCGATGAATGGTCTCATTTTTCAAGATACGCTTCGGCATCATTGGAAGCAGATACTCTATTGGGGCATCGGCATCGGCTTACTCGGATTCTATGCGGCGGCAATTGCTCAAGATTCGAACGTGGTCGAGGGCTATGCAGAAGTCATGGAATCTATGCCACCGATTCTTTTGCAAGCATTCGGCTTAGAAGACACTGCAATGATTGGTACACCGATTGGGTTCATCAGCTTTGCAGCATTTACCTATGGAGCCATTGTGTTAGCTGTATTTGCTGTCACAGCTGGACTAGGCATTACCGCCAATGAAGAAGATGAAGGTGTGATGGATGTGTTCCTGGCATTACCGATTTCAAGGACACAAGTCGTCATAGAAAAGTATCTGGGATATACAGTCATTGCCGTTGGTATTATCTTGGTACTGTTCTTATCACTGATCTTGGGTATATCGGCTACAGGCATGGATATTTCCATAAGTCGGCTGTTCGAGCTTTGCCTTAATTTGCTACCGAGCATGTTGCTTATCATGGCGTTTACAGCAATGGTTGCAGGCTTAATTCGGCGTAAAGCGATTGCAACAGCTGTTGCCGGAACCTTTGTCTTGGCAAGCTACTTCATTGACATGATCGGTTCGGCGGCGAGTGATACCTTTGCAGAGTCACTATCTGCACTGTCGTTCTTCAGCTATATCGACAGTAACACGGTATCACAAGAAGGACTGAATATCGGCAACATGGTAATTCTGCTAGTTTTGGCAGTCGTCTTGTTGGCAGGTGCAGTGGTATTCTTCAATCGTCGGGATGTAGGTGCATAAAGGAGCAAATCGTATGTCAGGTGCAGTCTTTACAGAAACACTGAAACAAAACTGGAAGCAGACCATCTACTGGGGCATTGGTCTGGGTGCAATGGTAACCATCGTTGTCCTCATGGTTCCCTTCTTTGATGGCGCAGAATTCGTGAAATTGGTTGAGTCCTTGCCACCCGCATTGATGCGAGCTGCAGGGGTCGGTGATGATGCCAGCATCTTAGCAACAACAGAAGGCTTCATTGCGGTCGGATTCTTCGGCAAGTTGGCATTGATATTCGCCGTCTTTCCAATTGTGATGGGACTGAAAGTCATTTCCAATGAAGAGGATGATGGTATCATGGATTCGGTACTCAGTTTGCCGATCGACCGGAAACAACTGATTATCGAGAAATTCCTAGCCTTTATGGTGATGAATGCCATCGTAGTAGTAATGATTTTCATCGGCTTATGGGTTGGCGTGCAAGCCGTATCGGTAGATGTCGAAGTGAACATGCAACCGCTGACGGATATGGTCATTCAGTTGATGCCCATACTTAGCTTCTTGTTGGCAGTGACGATTTTCGTCGGGGCATTAATTCCAAATCGAACAATGGCATTGGGCATCTTAACTGCGTTTGTCGTGGCAAGTTTCATGATACAGACGGTTGGCAGTATGGTCGAAGGTGGGCTTGGCGAGGCAATTACAGCGGTATCGTTCTTCAAGTACTATAATGCCAGCGATATTCTGGCAGATGGCTTGATTCTGACGCAATTCATCGGCTTGGCCGTGGCAACATTGTTGTTCTTAGGTGGAGCGTTGTGGCTATTTGAACGACGAGATGTGGGTGTCTAGTCCATATAGCCATCTGAGGATGTGATGAAGGCGTATTTCGATACGCCTTTTTGATTATACCTGTCACCGTTCCAAACCAATTGCATCTCCCTAACCGCTTCGGTACAATGTGCCACGCAAACAAAGGATGTGCCGAATGGAAATCAACACCTTTTCAATTGTTGCCTATGACCCCGATGAGCAAGCATGGGGTGTGGCAGTAGCAAGTAAGTTCCTTGCCTCTGCCGCTGTGGTCAGTTGGGCGCAAGCTAGAGCCGGAGCCGTCGCCACACAGTCTTATGCCAAGATGAGCTTTGGTCCTGATGGGCTGAAGATGATGGCAGAAGGCAAAAGCGCACAGGATACCCTCGATGCCCTACTCGCTAAAGATGACGGACGCGAATCTCGGCAAGTTGGATTGGTAGATGCACAAGGTGGAGTCGCGGCACATACGGGGAAATCCTGTCACGACTGGGCAGGACATTTGCTCGGCGAAGGCTTTACGTGTCAGGGGAACATCCTCACAGGCGAAGAAACACTCGATGCAATTGCACAGACCTTCAAATCTGAATCGGGTGAATTGGCAGATCGACTGGTCTCTGCCTTACGTGCTGGCGACCTTGCCGGAGGTGATAAACGGGGCAAACAATCGGCAGGTATCCTTGTCGTGCGTCCCAATGGAGGTTATGGGGGCGATACAGACCGCTATCTGGATTTACGAGTGGATGATGACCTTGAACCCGTCAAAAAGCTACAAGACCTCGTGAGTACCCATCATCTTTTCTTTGGCACATCCAAACCCGAAGACCAACTCTTTATCAATGAAGACATCGCCCGTGAACTCCAAACTATCATGTCAGAGAATGGCTATCTAGGTGGCGAAATCGACGGCTCATGGGATGAAATCAGTAAGCAAGCCTTCTGGATTCTGGTTGGTGATGAAAATCTTGAAGAACGCTGGTCACTCGATAGTCAGCCCAACAAGATTGATCGCATTGCCCTTGACTACTTACGGAGACGATTCAATGTCTCTTAAAGGATATAGTTCAGACATCAGGAAAGACTATTAAGACATTCTGCTGTAGGATGTTTAGTTCTATTCGATAGTTTTGACTCACTCGCATGTCGCAATATCCCCAAAAACGCTCTTTTCAATGGGTATTTATTCCCCTCGTACTTCTCGCCTCATTCTTTCACTTTCAGGCACTGGCACATGATAATCGCTTTCATCCTGATGAAGCCTACTTTATGACTTTTGCCCGAAATGCGGCTGTCAATGGCGATTGGATGTTTTCTGGCGCATTAGATAAACCGCCACTTAGCATCTATGGTAGTGCGCTCTCCATGACCTTGTTTGGCATCCAACCCCTTGATAATGGTGTGCTAGACCTTGAAAGTCGGCTTGGAGAATTTACCTCACGCATTCCCAATGTCTTTGCAGGAATACTCATTGTTTCTTTTGTGATTGCTATTGCGCGACGAATCATTGCGAGCAAAACTCTGCCTTTACTTGCTGGCATATTCATAGCGACCTCACCGTATCTCATCTCCTTTGGTGCAACTGCCTTCACCGATATACTGATGCTCTTGTTTATGACCGCTTCACTGTGGATGATGTCTCGAAATTATTGGGGATGGAGTGGCGTGTTATTAATCCTCAGTTTCGCCTGCAAGCCCCAAGGGATATTTTTCCTACCCTTAGTTATGGGCATCGGCTGGGCAAATGGACAACTCACCCGATACAACCTCGCTCGGTTTATTATCCCCTTCTGTATTGGGTTGCTATTACTTTTTATCTGGGATACTGCTCGTCCAGAAACGAGTGTATTTATATTAGGAGCCAGTAACAATAGGCCCGAATCATGGCTGGTTCCAATACATGAGCTTGGCGATAGAGTCTTAATTTGGTTAACTTACGGTCAGCATCTTTTGGGAAATAGCATTACAACCATCTTGTTCTTAATAGTGGCAATCATCGGCTTTTTCCATCAAAAGAAATCGAAACCTATTGTGGCATTATGGTTGTGGATATTGGCTTATATCGCCTTTCATATCTTCATCAATGTCAACAGCTACGACCGTTATCTCCTGCCTCTGTTACCACCGCTTGTACTGGTCTGTGGATTTGGGATAAGAGCGACCTTCACGAATCTGCCACGACACATCTCATGGATAATAATTGCTACAATCCTCATCATTCCAGCCTATCAAGCCTCACTCGACGATATTTCTGTTGGAGGTGATAAAGGGAATTATGATGGGATTGATCAACTTGCAGATTATCTGAATAGCAAACCTGTCGCTACGGTGATTTATGACCCATGGTTGGGGTGGGAACTTGACTATTACATGGAACAGTGGACAGACAAACGAAGGGTTCATTACCCTAATCCTTCAGCTTTAGTTGAGGATGCTTTGACACTCAATGAAATCGGAGACCGTTACTTTGTTACGCCGACAGATGAAGCCTATGTGAGTTGGTTGATTGCACTCAACAACGCGGGTTTTGAGATTGTATTCGATACGGAGATTACTCGTTTTCGGGTGTATCGTCTGATTCCGAATCGCGCTCCTTAGATGCCGGACGCTTTAACTTTTGGAGCATCTTGGCACGATTAAGCGTTGTCTTATGTCCTAAACTCGTCACAGTATTTTGGCTCACATCGTCGTCATGATTGTTTGACTTATTGAGTTCTTCCAATACAGCAGGATAGCGTTCTGCCCAATCCTCGATAAACGATTCCATCCATTCAATTTCGGATTGCATCACTGCAATGCTATGTGTATACAATGCGCGGATATGCTCCGCAATTTCGGGCGTATCCTCTTCTTGATGGCGCGACCATGCCCTCTCAATCGAATCCAATTGATACTTCAAATCATCCCGATGATAACGCAGGACACGATAGGCTTGTTGAGGTTTGAGAACGTGCAGATTCGCCAAGCCTAACTCGAAGCCGGACCCAAACGGACGAGGTTGCCTTAACAAGCTGGAAATAGCCGTTTGCAAAATGCCCTGTCCTGCTTCAGTGATTTCATAACGTTTGCGTGCAGGTCCGCGCCCACCGCTATCATACAATGAGCTTTTAACCATATTCTGTTTTTCGAGCTTATTGAGAATGTAATAAATCGACGAGAAGCCAATTGTCAGCCATTCACGCAAGGCGCGCTCATCAATCAGTTGTTGAATTTCATGCCCATAACGGGGAGCTTCTGCCACGAGGCTCAACAAAGTGAGTTCGGCATCCGTCATCATCGCCTTATCCATACCCTACGCCTATATCTGTGTGACTAACCATAACACAACTCGGCTATCCTTGCCCCCAGATCAAGTTAAGTATCAGCTTTGTAACACCTCTTTAATCGTCTTCACCAGATTATTTGCGAGATATGGCTTCGTTAGATAGCGATTTGCTCCTGATGCCAACCCTTCTCGAATTTTTTCTGGGTCAGCTAGTGCAGAGAGAATAATCACAGGCAAGTCTTGAAAGCGTTGTTTGGTACGCATTTGTTGCAAAAATTTTATGCCACTAATTTCAGGTAGCATCAAGTCCAAAACCATCAAGTCTGGCAAGGGGTCTTGTCGTAAGAGTTTTGCCGCTTCGGTAGCATTGAGTGCATTCTCAACCTCGAAATCCGAGCGTTCCAATAATGTCGTTACGAGTTTTTGCACAGCGGGATCATCATCAACGACTAAGATTCGAGTTTTTTCAGGCTCCACGCAATGCCAACCTTTCCAGCATCGGTCAATTTAGCTTTCCCAGTATACCCTTATCTTACAGATATTGTAACCATTTTTCACATTCCCGATGGTTAGATTCTCTTTATTCCACAACTAGCCCACAAATAATCCCTCAGATATAATACCTGCAAATTGAAATGGTTTGGCGTTTAAGGATGGCGGGATGACCAATCAGGGACTCAGAATTTTCAAATGGCTATTTTTCATGATGATGGCACTCGTTGTTGCTGGATGTTATCAGCAAGCACGAGACTCGTTTGAGCCGATTGATAGCCAGCAAAATGATGTTCCGACCAATACACCTGTGCCTGCAACACCGCTTGATTTGCCAGTGACTAATACACTGCCACCAACAACAGACGGAAGCACAACGCAAGGCACGCCTGTTCCGCCAACCTCAACTTTAACCATCATTCAGCCGACAGCGACCTCACAATCCGCTGACCCCTTGACTGTGCCGACCGCCACTGAGCCGGGCATTATTACCCCAGAACCTCCGCCCGGTGCTGTGGATTTACCCACGGCTGGTCCGACTTTCACACCCTTGCCAGCAACACCAAGCGGACTTGTTACGCCCACAGACTTACCACCCGAAATCGCAGATGAATGTACTTATGTCGTTCAATCAGGTGATAACTTGTTTCGTATCTCAGTGAATCTCGATGTGGCTTTAGATGAATTGCGCGCTTTGAACAACCTTACTGGTGAACTCATCCAACCCGGCGATACGCTACTTGTTCCCGGCTGTATCCCCGGACAAGAAGAGATTGTCATTCCAGAAGTCACCGTCAATCCAACTGTCCTTGCTAGTGGTAGCATCGTCCATGTCATTCAATCTGGCGAGACATTGGGTGCAATCGCGACACGTTATGGTGTGACAGTTGATGATATTGTGACTGCCAACGATCTCGACAATCCCAATGTGATTGCTGAAGGACAAGAAATTATCATTCCGAATCCACAGAATTAATGGATAACTCTGCATCCCAGACAATCAAATTATCAAAGGTGATGTCGATGGAGTTTTCAGTCGGCAACACAGCAACCAAGCCAATATCACCGCTATGAGTACGATTATCCTGTGCCTGCGCGACCAATTCACCATTCACATACAAAGCCAGATAATCTTGGATACACACAATCCGTAATTGATTGCGGGCTTGTCCTCGCTTCACTACAGAACTTGGTGTCCATCGCACAATCGGATGCACGGCGCGTTGTCCGTCTCCCCAGCGAATGGATACCTGTCCATCGCCACTGATGAGGAAATAATATCCTCGCCCATTATTCGTCCGATTCGCTCGACACATCACCCCATAGCCATTGTGATTATAGGATGACAACTGCTCCACTTTGACATCAATTACAATATCACCGGAGGCAATCGAATGTTGTCCCCAAACATAAGCCTCAAGTTCCGATTGAATGCGATATACGCCTTCATCGACATCAATCGACAAGCCTTGTAGGTTGTAAGTATCCCATTCTCCAACAGTTTCAAATGGTTCTACTAAGATGCGCTCGCCAAAGCGAAAGCCGATGTTTGGGGTTTTGCTCGTTCCCAATTGAGGCAGACATGCTACAAGGCCCAATAAAGTCAGCAATAGAAAAACTACCCAGCGAAATCTCATCCAGTATATTCCAGTCCAATTTTGTGAGACGTATTATACAGTATCCCTTTCAAGTTAAGGCTATCGGGAGCTTGGGCTGTATCAGTACAATGGAAGGTGAGAACTAGGACTTTGCATGACGGATATACCCACCTCATCCCATCTAACAGGCGAGGAAGCCAAGCGTACCGCACGCAATATTGGCGCGCTGGTTTTGGCAAGTCTGTTGAGCAAAGGGGCGTTGTTCATCTGGCAACTCGTGTTAGCTCCGTGGTTGGGTGTGTTGGATTATGGTATCTATGGCACAGTTGGCGCATTGTTAGCCATTGCCATGCCCGCCGCCAGTTTTGGTATGGGACTCATTCTCATTCGGGATGTTGCTTCTGCGCCGAAAAAAGCGGGGCATTATTGGTCAGGCATGCTGTTTCTACAGACCAGCCTTGCCATCCTCGCCTATATCGGCATGAATCTCGGCGCGTTGGGGTATAGCGAGACAATACGCGGTTTCACAGCCATCGCCGGATTGAGCCTCTTCATCGACCTCTTTGGCAGTATGGGCTATGACCTGCTTCTCTCGCGGGAGGAGATGGCAAAAGCCTCTGTAGTTGAGATTGGACATATCTTCCTCCGTATTGGTTTGGCGATTCTGGCATTGGCACTCGGATTCGGTTTACTAGGAGTCTATATAGCGACCTTTTTGTCGAGCATCGTCCGTTGGATCGTCCTATGGGGATTGAATTTTCGAGCGGGTGTTTACCCTCAATTTCCACTTGATAGAGGTACCGCTTGGCAATTACTTGTCGATAGTTCACCATTGGCGATTGCCGCGGTCTTATCACTGGCATATCAACATGCCGATAAGCTCATGACGACAGGCATTCTCGGTGAAGAAGGCACAGGCTATCTCACTGTTGCTTTTGTGATTAACTTTGGCGTGATTGAGATGTTGAGTACGACTGTTCTCACTGCCACCTATCCCTTGATGTCGCGGGTCTATCAAGCAGGCGAATCAACAACATTCCGCATGATTATCGAGAAGCTCGCCCTCTTTATGCTGGTAATCAGCTTACCCTTAGTCCTAACCCTAAGTATTTTTGCATCGGACATAACGATTCCCCTTTTCGGGGAGGATTTCGCACCTACAGCCGGTATCTTACGGATTCTCATTTGGTATACGATGCTGACGATGGTCGCCAACATTTTTTCAAAAGCGTTGCTCGTACAAAATCGACAACGCTTAACCTTGATGATACGGATGGCAGGTTTAGGACTGAATATCCTCCTCAATTTAATTCTACTCAATCACTGGCAAGATCCGCGTGGTGCGGCAGTTGCCTCTATTGCGGCAGAAGGCTTAATCTTAGTCTTGCTCATCTGGCAATTCCAAGCGAGTGGCATCTCGTGGCAACAACTCCTTCCCAACCTAGCCCGTTTACTTGTGCTAGGAATTATCGTAGCAATCGTAATGCTAATGTTACAAGACATCCAATTCATCCTCGCTATGGTTGCAGGTTTAGCTTTGTATATCGCGGGTATCATCGTTGGTAAAATCCTGCGACCTGATGATTGGGACTTAATTTATCGGCTGGTTTCCGCCATGCCCGGTGGCACAATCGTCCAGCGGTATTGGAGACGCGATGTGAGTATACGCTGGTGAATATGCTATAATTGAGTACCCGATTTAGGAGATTTTTGCTCATGGCAACCCGCTATCAACTCCGAGACGATCCCAATCAACCCCTTAGTTCTATTCAGCCACCAATGGTCTATATTCACGAAAATCCACAATGGGAATATAAACAACTCACCGTTAATTTGACAGACGATTCCTCTGCCGAAGATGACCTCAATACACTCGGCAAGGACGGTTGGGAATTGGTTGACATTATTCAACATGAAGCGATTGTCACCTATACTTTCAAACGACAGAAATAAGATTTAGGGTTGGATCGCTCCACAGACTGGGGCAGACCAATCGAGTTGTTGGTGTTCCGCTAGCATCACATCGATATTTCCTGCAATGTGTGCTGGATAGGGTGAGGTGCGACGGATGTTTAAATCGGCATGGGAGCCGAGACCTTCCAACGTACATGCCAAGGTCTGATTCGTCTCATTCACCATGAAGTACATCATGTGTATCCGCTTGGCAGAGCGACCTAATATCCGTGAATAGATGGATACGGTTTCGTCCAAACGGACTTCCCGCCAATAATAGATGAATTGTTGTAAGGCAAACGCTCCTGTTTGATTTGCTTTGAAATACTTGGCTGTCATACCTAGTTGTCGAAATAGATGGACAGCGGCATCATCAAATATCCCCAAATACCAACGCACATTCATATGCCCCATCTCATCCAAATAGTCTTCTGGGATGGTGAAATTGTAAAGTTTGGGGAGTTGTTGCACTTGTTCAACTGTTATCATCTCGCCTCCTTGAAGTGCCAGAGGCAAGTCTATCCCAAGTTGGTTCGATTGTCGCTTTATTCCTCGCCTCGTTGGGGTTGTAGCGAGGTGAAGTATTCACGGACAATATCACGTAATCCGAGTGGCACATAGTCGCTCTCTAAGGCGCGGTTAGCGGCGTTCTGATAGTCGCTGAATACCGTATCATAAGTCACGCGGGAGATACCTGTCGGATTATCTTGGAAGTCGCCCTCGACCACTGGTGCATCACCTGCATCGGGTTCAAGGATGATTTGGTCTTCGCCATTGCCCTCAATTGTTTGGGGTGCATAGAGGGATTCAAATTCAATCTCGCCCCCACCATCTGGATTGTTATCGTCTTGATTGCTATCTGCTCCGGTATCGTCAAAGGCTTGGTCACTGCCTTCATTGCTGGGGTTGCCATCGCCTGCGCCTGCACCGGAGCTATCATCGCTATCCACTTGGAGATTTGTCAGTGGCGCATCGTCGCTGGGGGGCGCATCGGAATTTTCGGATAGATTTTGACCGGGTTGCTGTCCATCAATGCTATTTTGTTGGGGACCATCGCTTTGCCCCGGTTGGGAGTTGGGCGCGTTTTGAGGACCTTGCCCCTCATTCGGTTGTGGGCTTTGTCCGTCTTGTTGATTTTGATCTTGCTGGGCGATTTGTTGTGCGCCTT
>JANQRM010000503.1 GCA_028284565.1 Anaerolineae bacterium
CCGCAGTCGTCGCTGACCAAGCACTCGTTTCCGACATTCTCGGTTACCACGTCGTTGTCGGTCGCGTCTTCAGTGCCGATATTCCCGGTCTCCTGAGCGATGAAGGTTCTGTCGATGTTGAGATGGCAAACGAAGGTATCGCCACCATCTCCGCTGACGACATGGGTGTGTTTATCAACGAATCCGAAATCGTCATGGTTGACATCCAAGCAAGCAATGGGGTTATCCACGTGATTGATGCAGTACTACTGCCTCCAAGCGATGAATAACTAGCTGGACACGTTTCCCCAGTTTATCGAACCCTCACCGTGTTGGGGGTTCGTTTGCTTTTCTAGCGTGTCCATCCCGCCAGATATGCCGTCAGCGATTTGCGATAGGCTTCATCCAAATCCCCACCACGACGCAATTGCCCTGCCAATTCCAATATAACAAAGCCGTGCATCAAGGCGAAGATGCCTCGCAATGCTGGCAAGGAATCGGCTTCTCCCGAAAACTCAGCCATCAATGCCTGAAAGGGCAACATGGACTCTTCGGCTTCATCGTCATCAGGACGTAACGCATCAATCGTATTTGTATACATTAAGCCATAACGTCGGGGATACGCATGAGCGTAATCGCGATAAGTCAGGGCGATGTTCAGCAATTGTTCGCTGTGAGATAAGGTCTTCTCCATCTGTTCAGCAATCGCCCCAATTAATTCCCGCATTGTCATCTCATTCACTGCACGCAAAAGGTTGGTCTTGTTCTTGAAATACCGATAGAGTGAGGGCGTTTTCACCCCCAGCTCTTTTGCCAATTGGTGCATCGAAAAGCCGTCCACACCCTCGGCTTCAATCATCTCACAGGCAGTCTCTAAGACCAGTTCTTGCGTAATCTGCGATGGATAAGGCATGGTTCTCCTTAAACGTGTTGAAGATGCGTATCCTTGAAATCCGTCGGATACTTCAGGCCATACCCAAGCATGCGGTCTAGTCCGATATGTGCCAAATTAATTAGTCCCAACGCAATTCCGAATTGCCATCCCAAAGCAAATGAGATACCAATGACGAAAAGAGGCAAAGTCGTGGTATGCACGAGATTATACAGCAAACTACCCATACCTTTATTCACCAGATAGCCCACCGCCGACAAATCCGGTGCAAGGAGCAACGCCACAAACACACCCCAATCGCCAATCATATTCGCATAGAGCAAGACCGCACTCACGAGCAGGGCAATGCCTTCTGCATGAAGCATCAATTTCGGTGCTGAGATGGACATCATTTTCGCTTGTGTCATGATGATTTCTCCCGATAGTTAACACCATTAGTTTTAAAGATTAACAATATTAGTCTTTAGTCAAAATGTCAAGTTAGAAAAATGTTATACAGACATCATAAAGCAGATGAAAGATTGCGAGCTTACTTGCACATCAACAGGATTATGATAAAATGAATAAACAGAACACAATTTCTAATTTGACAAAACGGTCAGTTACTTAAAAGGATAAACCACCATGACTCTTGAAGAAGCACTTAAGGAACTGGAAGCACTCGGCGATGAGAAAACCCGTGAGCGGAATGCAAAAAATGGGGCAGGTGATAATCAATACGGTGTCAAGCTAGGTGATATCCGCAAAGTGGCGAAGAAAATAAAGACCGATCACGAATTAGCAATGGAACTATGGGAAACTGAGAATTTTGAGGCTCGTATGTTAGCCATTCTCGTAATGAAACCCAAGCAACTTTCAGCTGACGAGTTAGATGAATTGGTGCGTTCTGTCCGCTATGTGCGAGTGGCAGATTGGCTGAATGCCTATATTGTCAAAAAGCACCCGGACAAAGAGACGCTACGTCAAAAATGGATGACTGACGATGACCCGATGGCGGCGCGTGCGGGCTGGGATTTAACCTCTCAGCGAGTTGCAAAAAGCCCGGATGGTCTCGATGTGCCGAAACTGCTGAATCGCATCGAAACGGAAATGGGCGATGCAGAACCAGAAGCCCAATGGACAATGAATTACACACTAGCAGAAATCGGCATCAACTTTCCCGACCATCGCGAGCGTGCCATCAACATTGGCGAGACTTTAGGCATCTATCGGGATTATCCTGTCTCCAAAGGTTGTACCTCGCCCTTTGCACCCATCTGGATCAATGAAATGGTCAGCCGACAAAACTAAATTTGTCACTACAAAAAATATCGTCTTCTCAATAAGTGCGCTTCGGCGTACTTTTTATTTGACTATCTAAATGACCCAGTTGGAAAAATCTACAGACAACAAAAAAAGAGCGTCAGAAACGCCCTTCTTCATAATTTGCCAGTCTTCATTAATCTCCGCCAGCGAGGTCCCACAGGATTGTATCTGGAACGGATACATCGTCATCATCGCCGTCGTCAGGGCGGACTAATTCATGAACCCAGTTGTCGAAGTCGAGTGGATCATCGTCTCCTCGTGAGTTGGCAGGCAAGGTTGACTCCGTGCAAACACCGGTTTCAGGATCGCACCAGATATAGATGCTTTGTGCATATATCGGTACGACGATAAATGCGAGAAGGAGGATGAGTAGTACGGTTCGTTTGAGCATGATTGATTAAACTCCATAAGTTGTTAGACAATCTCCACTCTAATCCTCGACCGCCTAAAAAGAGCTTAAAAAGCGTTTTGTTTTCACCGATGCACACTTTTTTATCGGATTTTTACGATTCCCCCATTCCATCCACCTAATCCAAAGGAGCATCTATGGCAACCTTCCGTACCGCTTGTACCAACCTGTCCAACCTATCCGTGACGGGCATCATCCACAACTACGATGTCAATGAAGTCCCCGACTCACTTCACCGCGCGCAACTCCCAGCCTTACTTGTCCTGCCCATCGACATTCAGGACGATAACCCCGCAACAGAATCGTCCGCAGGCATCAAGACTGTCGCTTTCAGTGATGGCGGACAATCTGTCGTCTACATGGTGACACACCTTCTCCTCATCGCCCCGCTATCCGCCAGCAAAGGCATCCGCGCACATCTACCAACCCTCATCGACAGCATCGACAACTACTTCTCTGCATTAGGTGCAGATGTCACCGTCAGCGACTCCCTCCTCGAACCCGTCCAAGTTCACGTCGAACCCGGCATCTTCACCTTCAACGACATTCCCTATATCGGCTGTGCCTTCCGTCACACATGGATGCTAGAGATATAACCGAAAATTCGGAGACATTTTGTAGGGGCATACAGCTGTACGCCCTTACTGGTTTGATTATCTATCTGACAACTTATATAAGGAGAATCTATGATCAGCTACATCCTCGCTATTGACCAGAACGACGATGGCGACTTCACCGATACTGCCGAAGACATCACCACCGATGTGTTGGAGATGCGCTGGCGATTGGGCATGACCAACGCCTACGACTCGATGGCTCCCCCCGCCACTGCTGAAATCACCCTCCGCAATTGGGATGGGAACCACTCACCTGAAAATGGAGACTGGCAAATCGGTAAACCCATTCGCATCCAAAGCGACGATGATACAACCGTCCGCACCCACTTCACCGGATTCATCACGCGCATCATCCCCCAAACTGGCGACCACAGCCCCAAGACCATCACCCTCCATGCCGAAAGTGTCGATAGCTTCTTCCCACAAAATCACGTCACCCTCACGCCCCAGCAAAACGTGACCGCCGATACCGTCATTCAAGCTATCCTCGACCAACTCAATCTTCGTCGGGCAGTCTTGGATGGCTACCTCATCATCGGTGTGGAGGATTACAATGTCATTGGCACAGACAAGCTCTTCGGAGATGCCATCACGAGCAGTCTGGAAACAGGCAAATCGACTTTTGCTTATGTGGGCGATACATGGGGCGATGGTATTCCAGCAGATACAGCCATTCGTGAACTCGCCACCAGTGAACGCGGACGCTTCTTCATCAACCGAGCAGGGCAGGCTGTCTTCTACAATCGGCATCACACCTTGCTCGATACCACAGTCAATGCGACCTTCACCGACAATATGGACGCGCTCGATTATGCTTATGGCGAAGGCGTAGTCAACCATCTTGAAACCACCATCATCCCGCGTAGTATCGGCGCAGAAGGCAGTGTGCTATGGGCATTATCCAGCGTTCAACAACTCGAAGCAGGCACACAACGAACTTTTGTCGCACGCTATCGAGACGAGGATAAAAATCCCATTGGTGCATTATCCGTCATGCCACCACAAGCCAACGCCGACTACACCGCCAATGCCAATCAAGATGGCTCCGGTGAAAATCTGACTGACCAACTCGCTGTCGATTTACTCCATGTCGGCGCGAGTTCAGCACAAATCCAGCTTCGTAACCTCTCGAATCAGACACTCTACATCCAAACACTTCAGCTACGGGGAACACCCCTCATTCAAGGGGACAAGCTGACTTTGAACCATGCCGATGCCGAGAGCCAGACTTTCTATGGCGTGCGACAGATGCGTCTCAATCTGCCAACGCTGACCTCACTCGATGAAGCCGACCAAATTTCCCGTTACGAAGTCGCCCGACGCAAAGACCCACGCGGAATCGCCAAGTCCATCACCCTCAGCACCCGCAACCATCCCACACACGTTCTCGCGCGCACGCTGTTTGACCGCCTCACGATTACGGATGCTCAAACGGGTTTTTCTGCGGATGTCGTTATCATCGGCAAAGCCCATCACGTCGATAAAGGGGGCAGTCGTCACAGAGTCACATGGACACTTGAACCCGCCGACAGTGACCGCTTTCTCATCATCGGCACACACAATCCCGACGGCACACGTCGTCTGGCGTATTAAAACTTCATCGTAATGTAGCAAACTTCCCTCCCTAAGAATTGGGGAGGACGAAGTAGAGTGTCTACGCCTGCTGGGGGCTCGCAATTCCCTGAAAGCAACCTTCTGACATCTGAAATCTAACATCTGTCATCTATACAAAGGAGCAATCCATGACCTTCACCACCCCCAAAACATGGGTGACTGGCGAACCCTTGACAGCCAGTGACCTCAATACCTATGTACGTGACAACCAA
Organism: Anaerolineae bacterium; assembly: GCA_028284565.1. The sequence continues at coordinate 5,029 of JANQRM010000503.1, forward strand.
GACGCACTCAAAAGCCCCCCAGCGGACATCAACAATGTCGACAAAGGGAGCAACATCACCACCACAAGTACCTCGTTTGTGGATGTCGATGCCACCGAATTCAGCGTGACCATTACAACTACAGGCGGACGTGTGATGATTATCGCCTGCTTTAGCATCGCCAAGTCATCCAGCAATGTTTACTTCCGCACCGTCACAGATGGCAGTGCCGACCAAGCCGATGATGGCATCTACGCCGTCAAACTCAATGGGAGCAGTGATATTGTCCCCGTTGCACTCGTCTTCTGGAAAGAAGGGCTATCCGCTGGTTCGCATACCTTCAAGTTGCAATGGAAAGTGGCGAGTACCACAGCGACTCTCTATGCAGGCGCAGGCAGTTCCCCCGATTTACATCCCCAATTTAGTGCTGTGGAGGTGTCCTAATGGCACGTGAAATCACCTTCACCAAATCGTCCATCAATGTCGAATTGTTGGATCAAGAACTCCGTGAAGAATTCGGCACGTTGACCACCGGATTATCCCGTCGTGGCGAGACCGTTACCGTCTATATGACCCAAGACATAACCGCCACCCAGCTCACCGCTATTCGGAATATCATCGAGTCGCATGACTCCTCGCAGAAGACTCT
>JANQRM010000512.1 GCA_028284565.1 Anaerolineae bacterium
TCACCATGACCGACCCCGATTCAGGACATCACGGAGTCACTGCCTTTTTGGCGGATGCTGACGAACCCGGCTTCATTCGTGGCAAGAAAGAACCCAAACTCGGTATCCGTGCAAGTGCCACCAGCGAACTCATCTTTGAAGATTATCAATGCCCCGTCGAGAATGTCTTGGGCGACGTCGGGCAAGGTTTCAAAATCGCCATGACTGTCCTCGATGCCGGACGCATTGGTATCGCGTCTCAAGCACTCGGTATCGCCGAAGCCGCCTATTCTGCCAGTATCGACTATGCTCGTGAACGCGAAGCCTTTGGCGGACCCATCGGACAATTCCAGATGATTCAGCAGAAGATTGCCGATATGAAGACCCGTATCGAAGCCAGCCGTGCTTTGATATATAACGCTGTCCTTGCTAAACAAAACGCCAAGCAAAGTGGCGGACGCTACACCCTCGAAGCCAGCATGGCTAAACTCTTTGCCTCTGAGACTGCCGCCTTTGTCACCGATGAAGCCATTCAGATTCATGGTGGCATGGGCTATAGCAAAGAGATGCCCGTTGAACGCTACTATCGAGATGCACGCATCACCCGCATCTATGAAGGCACAAGCGAGATTCAACGCATGGTTATTGCCCGTAACGAATTGGGACTTCGCTAATGCGCGCCGCGATTATCACAGAACACGGCGGACCTGAAGTCGTCCAATATGTTGAGGATTTGCCTATCCCCGAACCCAAGCGGGATGAAGTACGTATCAAGGTCATAGCCGCGGCAATCAATCGTTTGGATTTGTTTGTGCGTCTCGGTTGGCAGGGTTTGCATCTCGACTTCCCCCATGTCGTCGGCTCTGATGGTGCGGGCATTGTCGATAAAGTCGGTGATGGAGTCACCCAATACAACGAAGGCGACCCCGTTTGCATTGACCCCACTATTGTTGCGCCAGATGACCCCGCACTGATGACGGGCTTGGAGAATCAGGCGCGCATCAAAATCATGGGTGAGCATGTCTCGGGTACAGCCGCCGAATACATTGTCGTTCCGCAACGCAACTTGCTCAAAATGCCAGATGACTTCTCCTTTGTCGAAGCCGCCGCCGCAGGCTTGGTCTTCGTCACGGCATGGCACTCTCTTATGACACGTGGGCAACTGCGCGCTGGCGAGTCCGTCCTCATTGTCGGTGCAGGCGGTGGAGTCAATACAGCATCGATTCAAATCGCTAAACTCGCGGGTGCGAAGGTCTATGTCGTCGGTAGCACAGCTGAGAAATGCCAACGTGCGGAAGAACTCGGCGCAGATGTGACTATCAACCGTGAGGAAGAGGAAAATTGGTCGAAAGCCATCTACAGGATGACGAACAAGCGCGGTGTCGATGTGGTGGTCGATAATGTCGGCATTGCCACCTTCCAGAGTAGTATCCGTGCCACGCGCATCGGCGGACGTATCCTCGTTGTTGGGGGGACATCCGGTTATGATGTCGATTTGAACATCGCCCAAGTCTTCGCCCGACAAATCGCCATCATCGGCAGTACAATGGGACCCCATCAAGATTATGTCAAAGTAATGAACCTGCTCTTTGAAAGTAAGCTCAAAGCGGTTGTGGGCAAGGTTCTGCCACTGAATGAAATCCGACAAGCACAGGATATCCTCGCCAATTTCGAGGTCTTTGGCAAAGTCGTGCTGGATTTGGATGCTTAAGTGATGGCTTTACGTGATTATGCCTCGCCTTTGCTAGACTTTGTGAGTCGGCTGGAGATTCCCAAATTGCGCCAGATCGCCAAGCAACCGGGCATTCAGGCAGTTTATCGCATCGTCACCTACCATGCAGACCGACATGCGCGCCATGTCGTCGCTACGATTACACGCACCCAATACAATGACCTCTCGTTGGAAGTCATCTATGAAAGGGTCGCCAATCACCGCCCATTTAAGCATGATGTGGAGTTTGCCAATTACGAAAAACTCCTTTCTGTTTTCCAACGTGTTGATTTTGACCATCTGCCCGACCAGCCCAAGTTACCCATTTACAATCGCGATTTATGGATGATTGAGCGCGCAGCTGGCACCTTTTATCATTGTGTGGTGATGTCGCCGAATACACCCGAAAAGCCCTATGCGACTCTGATTAATGCGGTGGATGCCTATCTACCAGAGGCAATTCGGGAGTTGTCCCGATGACTCAAGCCCACACCGAAATCGAGACCAAACTCTACATTCCTGACTTAGAGGCTATCCAACAGCGACTCGAATCAGCAGGGGGAACTCTCAGCAAACCCCGTGTTTATGAACGTAATGTGCGCTACGACAATGTCGCCCAAACACTATCGCCCAACGGCATTGTCTTGCGCTTGCGAGAAGACACTTCCATCCGCTTGACTTATAAACAGCCGGGCATCGTGCAAGATGGCATCGTCAGTCGTTATGAAGCTGAAGTCGAGGTCAGTAACTTTGCGACGATGGAGTCGATATTGGGTTATTTGGGATTTCATCCTTTTATGATTTACGAGAAATATCGCACGACCTATCACCTGAATGAAGCAGAAATCGTCCTTGATGAGATGCCCTATGGCAACTTTGTTGAGATAGAAGGCGATATATCCACCATCCAACAGACAATTCAGCTTTTGGACTTGAGCGAAGTTCCACGATTTGGGTATAGCTATGCGCGTCTGTTCGATTTTGTAAAAACACATCTGGGTCTCGATTGTCGAGATTTGACCTTTGATAACTTTGCAGGGATTGTTGTGCCTGCATCTGCCTTCCAACCACCAACGATAGAAAGTTAGCTTATGAGTTTGCGTGAACAAGTTCAGCAATGGCGTGAGCGCATCGTGCAGAAAGCACTCTCCCGCTTTCCAGAACGAAAGGCAGATTTCCAAACCTCGTCGGAAATTTCGATGAAGGATGTATTTATGCCATATGATACACTCGACTATATGGAGCATCTGGGACTGCCGGGTGAGTATCCCTTCACGCGCGGAGTCCAGCCGACGATGTATCGCAGTCGCTTTTGGACGATGCGCCAATATGCAGGCTTTGGGACAGCAGAAGAATCGAATGAACGTTATCGTTTCCTCTTGGAGAAGGGTCAAAGTGGCTTGTCGGTGGCGTTTGATTTGCCCACGCAGATTGGCTACGATGCAGATGATCCGATGGCGATAGGTGAAGTCGGCAAGGTTGGTGTGAGCATCAGCAGTATTCAAGATGTGGAGATGCTCTTCAACCAGATTCCGCTTGATAAAGTCTCTGTCAGCATGACGATTAATGCGCCTGCGATGATCCTGTTGGCGATGGTCATTGTGGTGGGTCGGCGACAGGGTGTGAGCGAGAGCAAGTTGCGGGGGACGGTGCAGAATGACATCTTGAAGGAGTATATTGCGCGTGGGACGTATATCTACCCACCGAAGTCTTCTATGCGCCTAATTACGGACGTGTTCGCTTATTGCAAAGCGAATATCCCCCGATGGAACACCATTAGCATCAGTGGCTACCATATCCGCGAAGCTGGTAGTACGGCTGTGCAAGAGGTTGCTTTCACGCTGGCGAATGGGATTGCTTATGTGGAAGCGGCGATGCAGGCTGGCTTGGATGTCGATGAATTTGCACCTCAATTGTCGTTCTTCTTCAATGCACATAACAACTTTCTGGAAGAGGTGGCGAAGTTTCGGGCGGCACGCAAGTTGTGGGCAGATATTATGCGGAATCGCTTTGAAGCGAAAAACCCGAAGAGTTGGATGTTGCGCTTCCATACGCAAACGGGAGGCAGTACGTTGACAGCACAGCAACCGGAAAACAACATCGCCCGTGTAACTTTGCAAGCCCTTGCCGCCGTGATGGGTGGCACACAATCACTCCATACGAATAGCTTGGATGAAGCCCTCGCCCTGCCAACTGAGAAAGCCGCGCAAATCGCCTTGCGGACACAACAAATCATCGCGCATGAGACGGGTGTTGCCGACACCGTTGACCCGCTCGCTGGAAGCTATGCGATTGAATAT
>JANQRM010000537.1 GCA_028284565.1 Anaerolineae bacterium
TTCTGTACCGTTAACTATGCCAGAACCATTGACAGTGAGGAAATATGCGCCCTCGTCATTCGGTGTGAAGACGGCTTCGTAACGTCCCGGTGCGACCTGTTGCAAGGGAAGTCGTTGGCTCTCCCCTTCTGGATTGAGTAGGGAGGTATTCAAATTCAAGCCGTTGAGGAATGTCCCATCATCATTACGGGCATCCACGATGATACGAGCTTGGGCATTTTCCATGATGACCCGTGTTTCGAGGTTGCTCGTGGCACTTTCGTTGATTGTCCAGCTAATCGTCTGTCCCCAGAAGCGAGAGAATTCTCCCCACTGAATCCAATTTGCACCCCAGCGTGCGGTGGCATCCCCCGTATAAACCACTGCACGACCTAGCCCATATTGCCAACTGGCGAGAATCGGGTCAGCGAAAGGTTCGGGGGAACGTAAGATGACTTGTGCAGCAGCTTTTTCGGTAGTAGCGACATAGCCACGCAATTGTGGGAAGCCTCCAATGCCATCAATCATGGGACTATTGGCACTGACAATCGGTGTGAAGGGGTCTTCGATGAGATACGAGCGTGTTGCTAGAACGGTCTCTAAGGTGAAGATGGTCGGTATCTGGTCAATAGACGAGACACGATGATAATTACCATTGCCTGCATCTGCCATCGCTTGAAGGAAAGAAGCTGGATTTGCCCCGATAGCGATGATAGAAGTCGTGACATCGAAGTCATTAAAAAGTTCTTCTGCCAACTCCACTAAGCCGAGGGGACGTGAACCGCCATCTGTGAGCAAGATAATGTGTTTGCGGTCTGATTCTTGGTCCACAATGTCCCGACGTACCAATTGCATCCCCGCCATGATGTCTGTCCCACCACCAGGTCGTAGAGTATTCACACGGCGGATAATATCGGAGGCGTCAAATATCGGTTGGAACTCTACGACCCATGCCCCGCCCGTATCGAATGTGCCGACAGCGGCATTATCGGTGGGTTGGAGTAAGGAGAGTGAGAGGGTGATGGCTTTTTTGGCGAGTTCCAAATTGGAGACGTTGCTTGAACCTGTCGCCCCCATACTTCCAGAACGATCAATGAGATAGGCAATCGTCAATTGTGGGAGACGTTGCTGGTCTTTGATTTGCATTTCAACGGGGAGCGTTTCTTCAAGCGGGGTCTGATAGTAGCCCCCCGGCGCAAAGGAGTCAGGCCCACCAATGACGACCAAACCACCCCCTAAGTTGGCAACGTATTGGTCTAGCAATTCCATTTGGGCTATGGATAAATCGGTTGCTGGGACATTGGCGAGTATCACGCTTTTGTAATCGGCTAGTCCACTCATTCGTAAGGGGAGATTACCAGGTGATATGACATCGACTATTAAGCCTGCTTGTTCGAGTGCAGGGAGCAGGTGTTCATATTCTGTTGCTTCGCTACTGACGAGCAAGATACGTGCGGGTCCCACGACTTGGCTAAATGCAGACAGTTGATTGTTTTCTCCAAAGTCATCTTTTTCATCAGGGATAACCACCTGTGCAGAAAAGTCGAGGAATCCACTGGTATCGCTAGTTTGGGTCAACGTATAGCGGGTAATACCGGATTGCAGATTGATGGTTTCTTCATGAATGAGACTCCCACCAGAGAAGATGAATAGTGTTGCAGGCGTTGCTTCTTCCGCTTCAATACTGACGGAGACATCGAATTGCTGATTCTCTCCGACACGACTCGGGGCATCTAAGTTGGTGATGCGGACATCCGGGGCAAGTTCACGGAAAAATGGTACATAGCTAATTTCGACCCCAGCGGCTTGAGCGCGTTGGGCGCGGGCTAGGGTATCGCCTCGTGTGGGTTGCCCATCACTCAGAATCACGATTCGGCGTGTGGCATCGGGCGGGAACATGGACAGCGCGGTTTGGATGGCATTGGCAATGTCGGTGTGAGTTGTCACCGGAACTGAGGTAAAGTCTTCGACTTCGGTGACGATATTGAAGGTCGTTTCCGGTTGGGCGTTTGATCCAAAGAGGACGATTGCCCATTCGTCATCGGGCGGTTTGTTTTGGATGGACTCGCGGATAAATTCGAGTTGGGCTTCTTGAACATTGTTGCCCATACTATCGGAGACATCGACAAGGTAAACGACTGCCAACTTATCGACCGCTTGAACGACCTGTAAGCCGGAAATCGCAAGGACAATCAAGATAATTATGGTGCTACGCAAGATAAGACTGAGGATGTCGCGCGTCCGACGGAAGGCATAACGCGGAAAGCCGATGTACCAGATGATCGGAAGCGTCAGGAGTAAGGCTAAAGCTAAAGGTGTTGCGATTCGCATGGGGTTCGTCCTATCTGCGCCTACATTCTAGCGAGAAGCTAATGGAGTCGGTAGTCCCATTTAGGGATTGGTGACAATAGGACGTGATGGTTTGAGAGCAATCAACACGCCGACAATAACGACGATACTGCCAATTATCTGTAATTCGGTTGGAATTTCATTGAAAAAGAAGAAAGCAAATATCCCCCCACCGATGACGGTCAGTTGGAAGGCGATAGACACTGTCGTCGCCGAGTAGGTCTGTAAACTGAGATTAATGAAAATATGCCCCATGAGTTGAGCTATGAGGGTAATCATTACAACCCAGAAATAACCTGTCGCACTGTATCCCACAACAGACAAATTCGACAATAAGACAACAACTCCAGAGATGAGCATGGCACAAATAAACACGAGCCAGCTATAGAGTAAGGAGGGTAATCTCATGCGAAATCTGCGCCCGATGATGACATAACAGGCAAAACATATTGCTCCAACCAGTGCAATTGTCGTTCCTAATAAGGGATTTGTCCCCAGATCGAGTGAGGTATCCGTACTACCGAGACCAATTAGAATAATGCCGATGATTGTGAGTGCCATGCCCATCCAAATCTTGCGGGTCACAATGGCACTTAACAAGATGATTTCCAACACAATTACCCAGAGAGGTGCGGTGCGTCTGACTGTCGAAGTCACGAGGACACTGGCATATTCCAGCGACCAGAATAATGCCATTAGATTTAAGGCGAGCCAGAAACCCGATGCACCAATCCAGAACCAATCCCCTCGGCTAATGGTCGGGATACTATAAGAATAGCGATTCCAAACGAAGGGAGTCATCACAATGATGGATAAGACTAGCCGAATGAAAATAATGACAATAGAGGGAATACCTTCGCCCTGTGCCATACGAACGACAATCGGTGTGATTGCACCTGCAAAGAGGGAGAGACTCAAAAAGAAAAAGGGGAGCGATGGACGTTTCAGATAATGCTTGCTTTCGATTTATGTCTTAGTTATCCAATGTGGTATCCCGACCCAATATTGCATCTTTCAAAAAGGTTTGCGAAACATCAACAAAAATCCCAGTGCTTTCGACAGCCACACTTCCATCAGGTAAGCGTATCTCTCCACGTGTGAAGGCTTTGCGTCCTTCTATTCGCACTATCTCAGCAAAGACTTGTAATTCCACACCTAATGGTACAGGCTGACGATAGTTCACATTCAAGTTCGCGGCGAGGACTTTTATGCCACTCTCCCAAACCGCCATGCCCATCGCTTCATCTAAGATAGATGCAGAGACTCCACCGTGAGCGTGCAACGGAGGTCCTTCTTGTTCTTCACGGAGGGTAATCGTTGCTTGCATGGTCGTGTCATCTTGCACGATGAGATGGAGGTCAAGCCATTTGGCGAAGCGTGACCCCCGGAACTGATAGGGTTGTTCTGGCATGGTGATGTCCCTGTTGTGTAACCAGATGCCACTCTATCATAGGTTATTGGAGAGAAACATAAGTGATTTAAGAAAAAGCAAACCGAGTTGGTGAAAGTGGAGTCGGCTGATGCGCCAACATGAAACCGACCCTGTTTCGCTCGATTGACTTTTCTTACAAATTTAGGGATGGCTTTTGCCGTTGGAAAGCATTGTCCGTACCAAACCCATCGTTGACTTATGTGCAGTCAGGAAATTTTCCTTCGCGTCAATTTGGTTGGACAGTGTATTCACAGATTCCTGCAAAATCGACAATGGCAAATCGTCATGTCCACGATAGGCTCCCATTGTCAGTGCATAAAGCGATACTTCCCGGATGAATGCACCCGGCTTGCCAATCAGTTCCGGTACAATCGTACGGTGGTCGTCTTGCCACAGATCGCTCAAGTAGTTGCGCAGCATGCGTTCCGCTTCGTCTGCATGTTCCTGTTCAGGGATGATAAATACACGATCAATTCGTCCGGGACGTTTCATCACACGGTTGTCGATTTTCTCTGGATGATTCGTGGTGGCTATCATGACTGTGCCATGTGGATTCGTCGGCGTTTCCGAACCATCCAGCACATTGAGTAATTGCGCCTTGACTTCTTTGGCATCGCTATTGAGATAAGAATCGAACTCTTCCACAAGGATAATGGCGCGGGTTTCACAAGTGGATGCCATATCCAACGCCCGATGCACTTTCCAGAATTCCGCCCCATGATAATCCGCCCCAGAGACATAGCAGACGAAATAGCCTTTGTCTAATGCCCACTTCGCAATCGCGGAGCAGAGCATCGTTTTGCCTGTACCGGGGACTCCTGCCAATAGGAGTTTGCGGAAAGGGTTAATATTCAGGCGGTCGTAAATCGCTACACCCTTCTCGAAGAAAGCATCAATATCATCCAGAATGCCTGATTTAATATCGTCTGGAAGAACGATGTCGTCCCAGTTGGTTGTTGCGGAGAAGCTGTTCGATGTCCCGCCAACAACGTAGACTTCTCCTAGATGCAACATCGCAGAGATGGCAATGCGATTACATTCTTTCTCAAAGGCAAGCCAATGAGTCGCATATTGTTTGGGAACGGATGCAAAGGCGACCATTGTGCAACAGAGTTCTTCATCGCTAATCCATGCCGATGCATAGAGAACATCGAAGGAGTCTCCAGTTTCATTCGCAAATCGGAAGCGATAGGCTCCGGTGCGCTCATAGGGGCGTTTATCCACATACTTGACGAAGGACGAAATCACTTCGCATTCAACGGTCTCGTAGCCTTGATAGGTGAAGCCATCACCTACCGCAAAGCCAGCCTCCAGATAACCTAAGACCAGCTGGTTACAACACGAATGATTGGATTGTTGGATTTGAATCGACTCCGCTTCGTCGGCTGGAAATTGTGTTTCTAACCAGCGACAGATTTTCTCATGCACGAAGCCCAGATATTCAGTGTTTTCCTGTACCATTCTCAACCTGATACTCATTTATTTGAAGTTGATTGGGAATATCCCAAGTCTAATCGTATCACAGATTAAAATAACTTGTCAATAAGGCTCACTAAAGGTCGTAATAGGTTATATGCTTGCTTTTTGAGGAAGTCGATTTATATCTCATCTTGACAAACCTGATACTGCCTATTAGACTTTCATCTTACCTGCCGAGGTAGCTCAGTTGGTAGAGCATCGCACTGAAAATGCGGGTGTCGCCAGTTCAAGTCTGGCCCTCGGCACAGAAAACCTGTCTCATGGCGGGTTTTTTGATTCGGTTATTAATGTTAGAACAGAAATCAGAAACATCCTCGCTTGTAACATTCTGTTAGGCATATAAAAAATTACAAAAAACATTTAGCGGGGTTACGATTTTGTGATACCGTGAAATCAATGGAACTTATGGGGTCAGGGAACCCAAGGATTCAATTATGCGCTTCCGTTATCCAATTATAACGGTATTTTTCTCGATTCTGTCGATGATTGTTGTGGTCGGGCAAGGACTCGACTGTCCAGCATTGGTTGACCAAGCTCTGTCTGCTGTCGGCGATAATTGTGGTGATTTGGCGCGCAACAGTGCCTGCTATGGTTATGACCGCGTGGATGCCACTTTTGCGAATACCCAAGATGCTAACTTCTTCTCTATCCCCGCAGACCGTGCCGTCTTGACGGAACTTGAAACGATTCGCACGCACCCGATGGATGTCGTCCAAAATCGCTGGGGTGTTGCTGTCATGAACCTAATGGCAAATCTCCCGAACACCGTCCCCGGACAAGGGGTATTGGTCATGCTCGTTGGGGATGCTGAAGTGACAAATTCAATTAACCCTGTCACAGCACAAGTGACGGCTGATCCGATTGAAATTCAAACTGCTGTGGAAACACCTCTTTATTCCTCTCCTGCTACCGTTTCTAATGTCCGCATGACTGTTCCAGCTGGCACGACGCTCCTAGTTGACGGATTTAATCCCTCGATGCGTTGGCTCCGTGCCGTCTACGAAGAAGATTTAGTCTGGGTGGAAGCTGTCAACGTCGTTCAATCTCCTGAATTAGCTAATCTGCCAACGGTTGGTGCGTCCCGTCCAACCCCGATGCAAGCCTTCTACTTCTCTACAGGTATTGGACAGGTTGGTTGTGAAGAAGCAGACCCCATGATTGCGGTACAAAGTCCTGAAAATGTTGTTGTCGATTTGACGGTCAATGGTGTGGATATTCGCGTGGGTTCGCTGGTGACATTCGCTGGAACAGACAATCCGAATGAAATTAGTTTGACTGTCCATCGCGGGAGTGTACAGACCATCTTTGGTAATACGATTACAGAAGGTAACACAGCGACTGTTTCAATGGATGGGAACGGGAATATCATGGGCTGGTCGGAATCGGGTCTCATGACAGAAGAACAACAACAGCAGGGTCAATTTGCACAGAATGGCTTTAACAATGTTGCAGGCTCGAATAATTGGACACAACGTGATATTCCGAATTCAACGAATAATGAGAATCCATCCAATGATGGCAATCCCATTATCCTCGAAGATGGCACATGGATTCATGTCGTCCAAGCAGGGGAAACCTTATTCGGCATTGCGTTGCGCTATGATGCCAGTATGCCAGCCATCATGACAACGAATAACCTCGAATCGGCACAGATTATTTCCGTTGGACAACGCCTCATTATTCCTAATCCCAACAGTGGCTTTGTCGGATTACCTAATGATGAGCCTGAAGCGACTGATGAACCCCCTGCCGATGTGACTGGTTGTGAAGGTTTCCGTGTGACCTCACCTGTTGGTACAGCTCCGGGCGAACCTGTCACCTATTTTTGGGACCCAGCCCCTAATGCGACTTTCTACCAAGTCAATTTCTTTGGGGAAACAGGCGCGTCCATCAGTTTGCCAGCCGATGCAAACGAAACCTCGATGTTTGTTGATGTCCTGCAATATGGGCTTGGAGAACGCTTCGACTGGGAAGTTGTAGCATTCATTGGGGAAGAAGTTGTTTGCACTACAGCGCGTGAAAGTCTACAACGCTTGCCGACACCGACTCCAGAAGATACGGCTACTCCAACACCGACACCTAGCCCGACTCCAGAACTGATTCCCTTTGGCATCTCATGGACCTGTGACAATATTGGTGAAGGTACAGAAGTCAGTGTCACTTACAGAAACGCCGTTCCAGCGAAGCCAATTCAACTCGACTATACATGCGACAGCGAGTATCCCTTAGATGAAACATTTACACCGAAATCTGCTGATGGAACCTATATCTTCTATAACTCATGCTACTACGATATGTCGGAAGCCACAGCATTGCATGAAGGCATGTCTTATTCATTGCCTGACATTATGTGCTATGAACAGAGACAGGTGGAATAGTTCTGCACGACTTTTCAAACTCCTATAGAATAAGGAGATGAGGAACAATGTGGAGATAGACAGACGATGAAACGACGGTTGTTATGGATCAAAGCCCTTCTCATTACTTTGGCGGTTACAGTTACCGCGCAGGTCAGTAATTGTCCCGCAATTGTCGAACAGGCTCTGCAAGCAGTCGGGGATAATTGTGGTGATTTGGGACGTAATAGTGCTTGCTATGGCTATGACCGTGTGGATGCTACCTTCGTCATCGATCAAGGCGCAGATTTCTTCAGTACACCTGCAGACCGTGCCGCCTTGCTGGAATTGGAAACGATACGCACAGCTCCCCTTGATGTCGAACAAAATCGTTGGGGTGTTGCTGTCATGAACTTGATGGCAAATCTTCCCAATACTGTTCCGGGGCAAGGGGTTTTGGTCATGCTGGTCGGAGACTCAGAGATAACGAATAATGTCAATCCAGATGATGCAACCGTCCCCGTTGACCCCATCCCCATACTCACGAATGCAGAAACCAATTTATATACCGCACCTTCATCGACAGCCAATGTCCGAGAGACTGTCCCTTCTGAAACAACCTTGATGGCGGATGGATTTAATCCCTCACAAAACTGGCTCCGAGTTGTGTATGAAGGTGATATTGTTTGGGTCGAAGCGACGAATCTTGCTGATACACCGGGAATCACCCTATTGCCAACCGTTGGCGCATCTCGTCCGACCCCAATGCAAGCGTTCACCTTTAGCACGGGCGTAGGACAACCGGAATGCCAAGAAGCCGACCCCATGATTGCCGTCCAAAGTCCGGACAATCTCGTCGTGGATTTGACAGTCAACGGTGTCGATATTCGTGTTGGCTCACTCGTCACGTTTACAGGTGGGAATAATCCGAATGAAATCATTCTGACTGTGCATCGCGGGAGTGTACAGACCATCTTTGGCAATACGATTACACAAGGCAATAGCTCAACAGGCATACTCGGTAACAATGGCAATATCATGAGTTGGTCAAGTTCGAGTTCTTCGACACAACAGCAACAGCAACAAGGACAGATGGCACAGCAAGGCTTCAATAACGTTTCCCAAGCGAACAATTGGCAAACGCTAGACATTCTGGACACCAACTCGTCTGAGAATAACAATGGGAATACAAATGATGGCAACCCGATTGTCTTAGATGATGGAACACTCATTCATGTCGTTCAACCGGGGGATACACTCTTTAGTATCGCGCGACGGTATGATGCGAGTATGCCTGCGATTGTACAGGTGAATAATCTTGCGTCGGCTCAAGTTATTTCTGTTGGACAGCGTTTGATTATCCCCAATCCGGGGAGTGGTTTTGTTGGCTTGCCAACCACAACGACCACGACGACAGATACATCCGATACCCCACCTGATGATCCCGTGTGTGGTGGA
>JANQRM010000538.1 GCA_028284565.1 Anaerolineae bacterium
GTTATCTCCAAACGGCGATTACACAGTATGTCGATGACTTAGAGACAGCCGAGATAGAGCGTATGCTAGCAGAGGATGAAGAACTCAAACGACGGGAAGATAATCTCTCCCTTTAGAACAATCCAACGACGTTGCCATCTTCATCAATATCGACATGACGCGCAGCAGGGTTACTGCCAAGTCCTGGCATTGTACGAATTGTGCCACATTGGGGATAGATGAACCCTGCACCAACAGAGACACGAACCTCTTCCACCGGGATAGTGAATCCGCGAGGTGCGCCTTTCAGTTTGGCATCTGCGCTGAAGCTAAGATGTGTTTTCGCCATACAGATGGGCAAATTACCAAAGCCATCACCTTCAAATTGTTTGATTTGACGACTAGCAGTGGGTGAATATTCCACACTATCTGCGCGATATATCTCTTTGGCGATGATTTCGATCTTCTCTTTGATGGGCAAGTCTACATCATACAAAAATTGGAAATCATTATCTTGGTTAGCCGCATCCACCACCATCTCCGCCAGTTCGGTTGCACCCTCGCCACCCCTTGCCCAATGGTCAGCCACAGCCGCGCCCAAAGCTCCGCTTGCAATCGCCAGTTCGCGTACAGCCTCAACCTCTTTGTCTGTGTCATCAGTAAAACGATTAATCGCTACGACAGGCGTAATACCAAATTTCCGCAAATTTTCTAGATGCTGGATCATATTCACTGCACCCGCCTCGACATCCGCCACATTCTCTTGGGTGAGTTCAGGTGGTAAGGGTTTGCCGGGGATGATTTTGTAGTTGCCTGTATGGGATTTGAGCGCACGAATGGTCACCACTAAAACAGCCGCATCAGGTTTGAGTCCAGAATAGCGACACTTGATATTGAAGAATTTCTCTGCGCCAATATCAGCTCCGAAACCCGATTCCGTGATAACAAATTCGGAGGTTTTCAGGGCAATCATATCCGCTAGCACAGAAGAATTCCCATGAGCAATATTTGCAAAGGGTCCGGCATGAACCAGCGCAGGGGTGTTTTCGAGCGTTTGCATCAGGGTGGGCTTAATCGCATCACGCATGAGGACAGTCGCCGCACCACCCGCATCGAGTTCATCTGCTGTCACCGGTTTCTTATCTTTATCATAGGCGACCACCATACGCCCAATACGTTCTCGCATGTCTTGTAGCGAAGTCGTCAACGCTAGAATCGCCATAATCTCAGAGGCAACTGTAATATCAAAGCCTGTTTCACGCGGGACACCATCAAACCGTCGTCCCAAGCCGATGATAATATTCCGCAAAGCACGGTCATTCAAATCAACCACCCGTCGCCACGGAATATTATGAATATCGAGATTGCGTTCATTTCCATGGTAGATATGGGCATCAATCATCGCCGCAATCAGATTGTGAGCCGCACTAATCGCATGAATATCACCTGTAAGATGCAAATTGAATTTTTCCATCGGCACAACCTGACTGTACCCGCCACCAGCCGCGCCCCCTTTAATCCCAAATGTGGGTCCTTGTGAGGGTTGACGGACAGTGACCGTTGCCTTCTTTCCAATAACATTCAAGCCTTGCCCCAACCCAACCGTCGTGGTCGATTTGCCTTCCCCAAGTGGCGTAGGCGTAAGTGCGGTGACATCAATATACTTCCCGTTTGGACGGTCTTTCATTTTATCGAGGACACTCAACTCGACTTTCGCCATATACTTGCCATAGTGTTCGAGGTCGGTATCCGGGTTGAGTCCGAGTTTTTCTGCGATGACATTGATGTGTTCGAGCGTAGCGTTTTGGGCAATTTCGAGGTCGGACGGAACGTGGTGAGACATCTTTTGCTCCTTGAGGGTATCATTGATTATTTTAATTAAGCATTAGTACAAAAGAAACAGTGTTGCTCTATTATGAGAGCAACTAAGTAAAGCATAACGAAAAATGGGCTGTTTAGAAACTGATTGAAGGACGGGCATTGCAGTTCGTTTGTAAGTATTGTTCATGGGAGGATAACTTAGCCAGAATTTTATTAAGATTGTGTCAAGATGAACCATGATATAATGAGGATAGTCAAGGGGAGAGACATGGAACGCATTCAGCAACTCAACAATGAAAATATCATATTGGTCACCAATAATGTAAAGCTGACTTCAGAGGTCGTCGCTGAGAATCGCAATCAGGTGCGTGAATTACTGAAAGAAATAGAAGGTCCGGTGGTCATTATTGTTGATTTTCGTGAGGTGAAATCGGAATTCAAAGATATTATCGACATCATGCGTGGCAACCAAGCAGGCAAACGGAAAGACCTCAATCAACGCACATTTACCATTTTTGTTGGCACAGACCGATTGATCGACATGCTACGTAATTCCATGCGTCTCCCACAGTTCGGTGAAGTCACCGTTCCTTATTTTGATGATTTAGACTCCGCGCTCGAAGCGGCACGTATCTTCTTAAGTCAACACCAAAAAAATCACACATCGAAATCACCACAATAAGAAATTGCTTCAACTCTGCATAAAATTACGGGTATTGCGTTTGTATTTCCCCCAACAAATCCGTTAGATTAGAATCCTCGCAAAATCTAAAAATGAAAGCATGTTAATGGCTAAGTTGCATTTTGACGACAATATCGCGGTGTTGCCTCGTCCTGTAGACCGACTATCAGCCGAAGATGTACAAGAGAAGTATGAGGTATCCGTTGTACATCGCATGGCACAGAATGAGAACCCACTTGGACCATCACCCAAAGTAATTGAATCCATTCAAGCGGTTGCACCGACCCTATCGTATTATCCTACCTTCTCCGATTTCCAACTGCGCTCAGCCTTAGCCAACTTAGTCGGACGCAACATTACTCCCGACCATTTTTACACAGGCTGTAGTGGCTTTGAATCAATTGAGTTGATAACACGTGGGTTTGTTCATCGGGGCGAGGAATGTATCGTCTGTACACCGACATTTACCAGTGCCTATAAAAAAGTGGCGAGCATTCAAGGGGCGAAGGTAGTCGATGTTCCCCTAAAACCAGATGATTTCGCTTATGATATTGAGGGAATATTAAACGTCATCACCGATCAAACGCGCGTTGTCTTTCTCTGCAATCCCAACAATCCCACTGGTAATATCCTCACCAAGGCACAGATGCTTCACTTGATGGATTCCATCCCGGATCACGTCTTGGTCGTATCGGATGAAGTCTATCATCACTTTGTACAAAATGATGATTATCCCGACTCGCTCCAATATGTCCAAGATGGATACAACCTCATCATCATCCACAGCTTCTCCAAAGCATACGGGCTAGCCGGATTACGTCTAGGCTATGGTATTACCCGACCCGAAATTGCCGATTATCTCAGTGGGATGCACCGCAGTTTTCATCAGAACAAATTAGCTCTAAGTGCAGGTGTTGCCGCTGTCGAAGACCAAGCCTATCTGCAAAAGATCGTCTCATTTCTCCTCAATGAAAAAGCATGGCTTTATGCGCAACTAGACCGTTTAGGTATTCTCTATTGGAAAAGCGAGACCAACTTTGTGCTACTAGAGACCCCATTACCCTCAGGCGAACTCCATGAAGCCTTACTTGCCTACGGGGTAATGGTACGTCCTCAAGCGAGGGCAGGCTTAACTCATTCGATTCGAGTCAGCGTTGGAACGCATTCAGCCAATGTAGCCTTTATTGACGGACTAGAAGCAATCTTGAGTGCTTAATGCTTGTCGTCAGTAGCTTCGTCAGCATCATTATGCATTTTGATATGCAGTTGCGCTTTGGCATTCTGTGCCAGTTCACGAAGCTGTTCGGTCTTATCAGTTCGTCCAGCCAGAAGACCATCGACATCGTTCCCAGTGCGTCATATTAGCTATCCTGAAATGAGAATGGTCGTTCAATGGTAGATAATGGAATGTGTACTTGAAAAAATTGACCTTCAATTGCACTGAAAATTGATCTCCGAGCTATTCTTTCATCAACAGGCGACACAAAGCACTAGCAATGACTGTTTGCTGTTCTATCGGCAATTCAGATTTGACACAAGCAACAATTAGCCACTTCACCCATACGATACTAGGTCGTCAAGCGATGCATCTCAATGGGCGAGCCAAAACATGCGAATGGAGAAAAGTAGTTCTGGCTCCTATTGGGGTTCAAAATACTAAACTCTATACGAAGTGACAGGTTGCCTTTAGTGGATTAAGGACACGGGTCAAAGTGTTCAACACCAGTTACCATCACAGAAATTATCAACGTAATAGATGTGTCTGATAATCCCAATGGAAGCAAATGCTAATGCTAACGTCCCCTCTTCACAGGTGTCAACATAGAGTGAACAATAGGATTCTTTGGCTTGAGTAAAGGACGGGAATTGATGCAAGGTAAGCGCCACGATTGCAAAATGAATCTGCTCTCGTTGTTCTGACGTTGGTTCAAAATCAGCAAACAGGATACCCTGGTCAACATAGTAATCAAACATTTGTCGGCTACCGCGGATAAATTGCGGTTCAGTGGGGGTGACATCATACATATTGGGTAAGCCATCGCCATCAATATCGTCGTCAATGTCATCACAAATGCCATCCTCGTCCAGATCACCGGTCGCATTGTCGCCTTGACACAGGTCATTGGCATCATCGATCCCATCTTCATCCTCATCGATACTTAACGTCGGGTCACGGGGGGCTGGGTCTTCCTCATTCTGAACACCGTCGCCATCAATATCCTCGTCGTTGTCGTCACAGACAGCATCGCCATCTAGATCACCCGTCGCATTATCCCCAAAACAGAAGTCCTCCATATCATCAATTCCATCCCCGTCTCGATCAAAGAAGAGGGTCGGGTCACGGGGGAAATCCTCATACTCGTTCTGGATACCGTCACCATCCATATCGTTGTCAATGTCATCGCAAATGCCATCTTCATCCAGATCGCCTGTCTCGTTGTCTCCTTGACATAAATCGAAAGCATCCTCAATCTCATCACCATCACGGTCCCAGCCTAAGGATGGATCACGGGGATCAAGATCGAAGTTGTTTGGTGCGCCATCGCCATCCAGATCATTATCTACATCGTCACAAATGCCATCATTATCTAGATCACCAGACAGATCATTGCCCCAACATACGTCGCTTTTATTGGCAACACCGTCCGCATCGTCATCTTCCTCGCCATCACAAATGCCATTTGTGTTCAAATCTGGATAGGCATCGTCCCCTTGACAACGGTCGAATCGGTCAATCACACCGTCCGCATCGCCATCCACACAATCCACCACAAATCGGGTGAAGATAATCGGGTCAGCCAGATTGAAGCCGTTGGTATCTTGCAAATTGATCTGGATTTGGTGTGCATCCCCCGTAACCGCTAACAAAGTCAGGAGGGCTTGTTGACCCGCAAGCTGTACCGCCGGATAGGTGGTCAACAAGCGGGAAGCCCCCGCTTGCTCATTGCCCAAGAAGGGACAGGCAGGAATAATCACCAGCAAGTCACATAAGGTTTGATTATTCGCAGTGGGATGACAATTGCCGTAGAGGTGATGGGCTCCATCAAATTGGGGGAAAAGTGGGTAATCACCTCCCAGATTGATACCGCTTGTATCACAAACATCCCCGCGTGCGTCGCCCCAACCATCAAGCTGATCGGGGTTATAGATGTGGACGCAGTTATCGTTACCATTAAGCACCCCATCGTTGTCAAGATCGCCGTTAGGATCTTGTGCGTTCGGGTCGTTACAACCGATGACAACATCATCTGGACCTAAAATTGGATCATCACAGGCATGGGATGTGGGTGCTTGTAACGTGAATACAAAGACAATTACGCTGACAAGGATCATCGTGAAATGCCGCATCATGGACCTCAAACCTTCTTGAACAGGACAGGCTTGTCCAATGGAAGGAGATCATTGGACGGAACAGCCGATTTCTCTTCAATATACGGGGATTTCGCTGTTAGAACCCTTAAGATGGACAGCTCATCGTCAGTCGCCGTACTCATAAAATTGGCTGGCGATGGCGATGATTCAGGAGCGACTTCAGTAATCTTTTGGCTGGATGAAGGTATAAAACCGCGCAAAGCGTTTCTAGTTCAGTTAAACGCAACAGAGCAGTATGTTGGCTATAGAGTTCCACGATAGCTTACGTTGGCGCAGGTCACGTAATTCCGCTTCAATTTGGATTTGACGCAAATCGACTTAATTCCACGCAGAAATTTATCGTGCTTCGGCTTGAATTTTTATGATATCTGACTCTTGTATTCGTTCGGAGCAACACCAGTGATATGCTTGAAGACTTTACTGAAGTAGGATGAGTCTTTGAATCCCAATGCGAAAGCAATCTCCTTGATAGACGCATTCGTATGTTGCAGATAACGTTTCGCCTCCAAAATAACCCGTTCCAAGATGACTTTCTTAGCTGTTTGTCCCGTAAATTGCTTGACGATCTCAGACAGTTGGCGTTGAGTCAGATGCGCTTGTTGAGCATAATGCTGTACCGAATGATTCTGTGCATAATCTTGCTCCAAATGAGATACAAATTGCTGAAAAATCTCTAAGCGGTGGTCATCTGGCGTGTTTGATGGTGGCATATCTTGCCGAGCGCGCTCCAATAAAATCAGCAGGATACTCAACAGATGGCGCAGGATATGCTGTTGCCCAAAGCGTTGATGTTGTATTTCCGCCCACATCCGTTGCATAATCGAATCAAATGAATCAATCGCATGTGCCTCTACCGTGAACATACGATGCGCCGTGAAATGGCTAAAGAGCGTCATCCGATAGTCCCATCCCAGCATATCTAAATCATGCATCAGAAAATCATCTGTAAAACGCAAGAGGAAGCCATCCAGTTCAACTCCTTCTGCAAACGAATGAACCTGCCCCTGCCCAATGAGGTAGAAGGTCGCAGGTTGTATCTCCAAAGGAATATGGTCAATCTGATGCTGACCTGAACCGTTTTTCACCCATAGCAACTCTTGATACAAATGACGATGCGGGTCTTCTGGATGGACATTGCGCTGTAAAGGACGAATATCAAACGAAGCAGGTTGTTCGTCTGCGTTCAATCTTAAAAACGGAATGCTCTGGTCGATTTCGCTCATCAATACAGGCTAACCTGCTGGTGTCACAAATGGAGCCGGAGTAGGCGGCAGAGGAGTAGGCTGTTGCAATGGATCGGGGTCCACATTATCTTGGATACCATCGCCGTCACTATCAGGATTATTCGGGCTAGTCCGCAGGATATTCACCTCTGCCCCATCCGCAACTGAATCCCCATCTGTATCTAATTTTGTGGGGTCAGTCCCAAAGAAGGTCGCTTCCTCAAAATCACTTAAGCCGTCAAAGTCCGTATCCGCTTGTTCCGGGTCAGTCCCCAGATTCGTTTCTTCGATTAACGTTAGCCCGTCATTATCCACATCACTCTCGGCTGTGGCTGTCATACTCGCTTGTGTAGCAAGTATATTTTGTGCCTCCTGCGTTGCGGCTCGTCGTTGCGCCGCAATTTCGATATTACTCACGATTCGGGAAACCGTACAAAATCCCAACAATCCCAACGAGGCGAGCAGAAGCAAGCCCAAAGTCATCACTTGATTGGATAAATACGGCGGAACCGTCAATGTGCCATTCTCAGTTTGTGATTCAACCAAGGCTTGTGGGTCGGAGACGATGACTTCAAACGGATACGAGTTCGTTGTACCAAAGATAGCGCGACGTTTGGAATTGACATTCAGTTGAACATCTTGCTCTCCACCGGGGGCGATGCTCGGCGCAGGCACACTGACATAGATATTCAGTTCTTCTTCTGGGTCGCGTGCAGTGATGTTATAAAGTTGTCGGGTGTTGCCTTCATTTCTGATCAGCAAGTGGGGTTGCTTGCGTCCACCACGCAATCGCTTTGGGTGCAAATCAATCGAAAAATTATAAAACGGCTCAATTTGAACTTGTCCATAGACTACAGCCGGATACGTATTGCGTTGACCTCGACTTTCGATGACCACTTCAAACGAATATAACCCGGCAAGACTCTGGCTGTCTCGTGGTGGGCGGAAGTTAATCGGAACCGATTGAGAAGTATCCTGCAACATTTCAATGGCTGTCCCCGGCAAATCCACCCAATCATCTTTGATATTAGTATTTCTCAAACTTATCGTGAAATGATCAACACGACCACTCAGGTTATTGAGTGTCAACTGCATCGCTTGATTTTCACCCGGCACAACAATGACTTTTCGTGGGGTAAGCGTGACAGAAATATCAAGCGGAACTTGCTCTTCAGTGACGAATTGCTCTTGGGGGATTTCTTCAACCTCATCAACAATCACCGATTCCATCGGTGGGAGAGGCTGGTAAACACTATCTGCTGATTCTAGTAGAACCGTAAATTCACCGAGCCGAAGCTTGGTTCCAGAATGCCATTCTCGAAGTGTATTCGCTGGCAAAGGAACCGGGTCATTCCCTAGCCAAATTCCATTCATTGACCCCAAATCCATCACATAGTACGTCCCATTCGATTTTTGAATGCGGACGTGATAACGAGAGATATGGTCGCTATCAAGCGTAATATCCGCATTCGGGTCACGTCCAATCACATAACTCGGTTTATCAAAAGCAATCGCGCGAGTCGGAATTCCACTGCCAGAAATGACGAGGCGATCATAGCCGATTTGCTCCGTCTCGACACGCGGTTCCGTTGGTATCTCTTGGATATTGGGAATCGTCTCATACGCAACCATCGTGCTATACGCGAGGTCGTCATCCAGATTGTATTGCGTGGTATAGACGTGTTCCAAGCGAATACGTAGATTTTCGAGCGCGCGGGCAAGTTCTCCTGCCGACTGAAAACGGTTGCTTGGGTCTTTTTCAAGACATTGCAGAATCATTTCTTCCAGCAGGCGGGGTAAGCCGGGACGAAAATAACTCGGCAACGGAACGGGGGTTTGTGTATGCATTCGTACTGCATCAGCTAGGGTTCTCGGTACAAATGGCAATTTTCCAGAAGCCAATTCATACAAGATAACACCTAATGCATAGACATCCGCTTCCACATCACCTGTACCACCCGATGCGATTTCGGGTGCGATATAGGGCAATGCCCCAACGGGCGCGCTGACTTCCGAGTTGAATCCACCGCGTACCAATTGTTGCATTCCCAAGTCCGTGATAATGAGTTGCTTCTCATCATCATTCAAGTCTTTCATCAAGATATTCGTTGGCTTAATATTGAGATGCAGGATGCCTTGGTCATGAGCATAATGCAGACCATTGGCAATTTGTGCGCTATAGGCGATGACCGTATCCAGATGGGGGAATTGCTTATTGCCAATTGTGCGTTGAATATACTGACGCAGACTATCACCCTCAAGATATTCCGTAACTACATACAGCAAGTCGTTGGTATAGCCTGTCGCATAAACTTCCGCCAGATTGGGATGGCGAAAGGGAATCATCAATTGCATATCACGCTGGAATTGATTGCGAAAGCTCGCCTGTACTGCATAATTCGCATGAATGATTTTTAAGGCGGCTGGCTCGTCACTTTGCAAATCCTGCGCGCGATACACTGTGCCAAGTGTTCCCTGCCCCAACAAACGGTCAATGCGGTAATGATCCAGCGTTTGACCGATTAAGTCTGACATCGAATGCTCCAAGTTCGGTGAAGATGGGTCGGTTTACCAGTGTCCGTAGAAGCCGACTTTATCATCAAACAACCACAGATTACGAACTGGGTCAAATTCTAGCACAATGTAAGGTTCATCGTCCCAAACAATCGTGCCATCTACGAGTGTATAGGTGAGGGGGACGTACACGCAAGCAATATTGCCATTTTGACTGACCAAAACCGCGTCGCCCACCTCTGTGGAAGCAACCCGATTCCACCATGCTTCATACTCTTCCTGATTCGATGTGCCTTCACTCAGGAGGAAATTGGGCGTGAGAAAGGTAAATGTCAGGTCAAAATTTTTGGCTTGCACCTGCTCATAATAGAATCGCACGGTTTCCACAGGGTCATCAAGCATAAGTGGATTCAGAGGGTCGAGGTCTACGCCATCTGGCATCCCATCCCCATCCGTATCGGGGTTGTTGGGGGCTGTGCCAAGCGCGATTTCTTGACTGTCCGTTAAGCCATCGTCGTCACTATCGGCATCTTCAGGGTCAGTTCCGCCTTCAAGTTCTTCATTTAGGGGAATCCCATCCTCATCATTATCGGAGACTGCCGTGGCAGTTAAGGCAGATTCTGTGGCAATAATCGCATTTTGTGTCCCAAGCGCATTTTCTGTGGCGACTTGTTCTGCCGTTGCAGTAATCGCCGTCGCAGTGGCTTGTTGATTGGCGACATTAAGCTGAAACAACCCAAAAATAAACGTCCCAATACAACCTGCCATTAGCGCGATACTGATGAAGGCAATGGTGAATGTGGATATGCGGGGCGGAACGATGAGTAAGCCTGATTGTGTCTGCGAAATGCCAGAGTTGTCTATCTGAATGTTCAAATCGAAGGGTAACAGTTTGCGTTCACCAACTAACGCACGGTTACGAGCCAGCAATGTTATCGGAATTTCGACACGGTTGCCCGGCTGAACATTGACGGTATCTTGTGGAACTTGAAAGATGATGTTGTCTTCTGGTGCGTTGGGAACAATGCGGAAACTGGTTGGCGTATTACCGAGATTATCAATCCGCAAAAAGCCAAACTGATTATGCTCAAGGCGGTCTGGTCTCAAAGCGGTGGAGAGGGCTTGGAAGGGGGTGATTTGCACTTGAACTTGTGCGGCAGTATTCACGTCCACATGATTCAGGCTTTGGATATGCACCGAAAAATGGTGATAACCCAGCGTCGTCGTACTGATACGTGGCGGATGTAAGGGTAGGGCAATCAGCTGGCTCGTGTTGGCATCCACATAAACAGATTGTTCCGGTGGCGTGAACCATGATTCAGGAATACCCGTGACAGACACAATAAATTGGTCAGCCAATGTGCCTTGATTAATAATTTCCAGCATGATATTGCCATTGCCACCGGGATGCACGGCAATAGAGTCCGGAATCGCAATAACAGCAACTTGATGCTCACGAGGCGTTATTGAAGGGCGCAGACTGCGAAAGGTCTCTTCGGGTACAGCTTCTTGTTCGTCGTCATCGAGTGTCAGAAGCGGGCTCTCAGGCAAGGGAACGGTGTCAGAAAGAGTGTAGGTCGAGCCAACTTGTTCAATGCGAAGCCACAAATCCCCAATGCGGACAATATCACCGGGAGTCCAGAGGGTCTTTGTGCGGGGGGCGAGTTCGATATTGTTGAGCCACGTTTTATTCGTCGAGCCTAAGTCGGTAACGAAGTAGGCATCGTCTTCGTTGCGTTCTAGCAAGATATGTTCACGGGAGATGCGCGGATGTTCAATGGTGATGTCGCATTTCGTGCCACGCCCGATGATAAAGGAGTCGGTATTGAGGACAAAACGCTTCTCTGGCGTATTATCGTCGAATTCGACCACAAGTTCATCAAATTGTGTGCGTGTTAGGTCAGCGAAGGGTTCCATAGGTGCTGAGTACCAGAGACATCCTGAAAGTTAGTTTTTCGTTATCTTTATTTTACACCAAAATTGATTGGAGGGATATTGGAACCGTGAGTGAATCGAGGAAACGTCGTCTCAATGAGTGTTTGCAATTTATAGGTTTGGGGTGATTTTCTAATGCAAAACAAACCGAAACATACATTGATTCCTAACCAAAACGGGCAAAAACGTTGGACAAAAATGTCATAAACCCTCGGAGAAGACCGAAAATACCCCAAAACACACCGTTTTACGCCAATTCTCGCCAATTAACACCCAGGTCAATTTACTTATCACGAGTAATTTGAGCATGAATCAACATTGATTCGAAAATCAACCTATGGACGAAATTCGACTAATTTCTTGTTATTTCACACGCTACTTTTTGCAAATAAATCACCCAGCGAAGACGGTGCTGACCGCGATGATTTTGCCATTGGGTAATGGCGCAGGATCGTTGCAAGTCATGACGGTATCCCCGTTTCGTGCTGCAGGTTTGCCATTGATGAACACTGTCGTACTGCCCATGATCACATTGCCCTTATTCGTAGGTGGGACTTGGAAGGGACCGCCTTGTGGGATGTGGGGTGGTGTATTGTTGGCGACACTCCCAACGGTGGCGGCGGCTTGTCCTTGAATCTTCACATCGGTGCTGAGGCTTTCATTGAGGATGCCATTGAAGGGGTGAGGAAGCGGTGTCGGGATCGGTCCACCAGGGGAAGGAATCATTACAATATGAATGTCCATTGCCATGACTTTGTCGCCCATTTTTGCTATTGGTAGACCCATGGTAAATCTCCTTTTCCCAGCTTCTGCTTCTATTATCGCATAGTTGTCAAGTGCATGCCTATTAAGACTTATAAAAAAGTGTAGTAATAACTTGCGTTGTCAACCTGAGTCCCCTTACAATGATTCTTAAGCATTGCCCTTGTCTTCATGATTTTGGATGCTCAATTTCTGAAGATAGTGACCATAAACAATGGAGAAGCGTTAACGCATCGTAAAGCAATGTAATCATTTGGTTTGAATTGCGACCACAATGATTAGATTTATGATATATTATTACTAACGCGCATCCATAAATACAACTTTTTCATGCTGTCAGCAGGGCAGCACAATCAGGGGAGACACATGAGTCCAGAGCGTTTTATGGACCTGCAACACGCACTCAGTTATGTGGATGGATTCATCCGTTCTGCGGTGGCGCGTGTACAATCGCTCGATATGAACCCATCGGAAATGCTTCGGGGTTTGGTGATTACGGAGCAAGAGGTTCAACAGCAATTAGCGCGGTCTCCTTTCCAAGGCATTTGGGATGAAACTTGCCCCCGACCAGATTTGTTTGACCCTTCATCTTCCAAAGATTCTCCATTTATCTGGCTTGCTGAACAATACAACCTTACTCTTTTTGACATCAACATCCTCTTGTTTGCGCTTGCGCCCCAATTTGATCGTCGCTATGAACGGTTGTATGGCTACTTGCAAGATGATGTCTCGCAAAAAAGCCCAACCCTCTCTTTAATGATGAATTTACTGAGCGAGGATGCGGAGTCGCGCTTAGCTGTGTGGGAGCGACTTTCTCCGACGATGCCCTTGCGTCATCATCACTTGATAAAGACTACCGACCAAACAGTCACGTCGTTGTTATCGACAGCATTTACCGTGGATGCGCGGGTAATGAATTTCATTTTGGGTGATTTGTCGATTGATGAACGCCTGACTCATGCGATAGAGGTTGTTGAGATTCTGGATATTCCACTGGAATTCGCGCAGATGCCAACTTTATCTGAAGCGATGTCTTCTGCACCGATGGTTTATATGGAAGGGGTAGATACTGAAAGTGCGTCGCAAATCGCCGTGCGTTTGTGTGCTGATTATTCGTTACCACTCTTGCAGATTAATGCCCAAGTTCTCTTCGATAAGGTTGAAGACGCTAAATCTTCGTGGGCATTAGCATTACGCGAGGGGTATTTGCATGGTGCTGGATTAATTATCACACATTGGAAAGCCTGCTTGGATGATGCAGGTATTCCGAAGCCAACTATTTGGAAGACTTTGTCCGACTATCCGTACCCCATATTTATGTCGGGGCGGGATGCATGGGTGTCGCAAGATACGAATCGGGCGCGTCGCTTGCTAAACGTGAAAATCGAAACCCCGCCGTTTGCTATTCGCCGAGACTTATGGATGAATGCCCTGACTGACTATGGGATGAAAATCGCCAAAGGTGAGATTGACCGCCTAGCAAATAAGTTCCGTTTTACACCGACTCAGGTTCAACGGGCAGTTACCACGGCAGTGGATTTTGCAACTGGCGAGGGACGGAAGCTCGAACTGAATGATTTATATGAAGGGGCGAAAGCGCACTCTTCCTTACAATTGGGACATCTCGCCAAGCAAGTCACCCCGCGGCATACATGGGATGATTTGATTCTGCCTCCGGACCCCACCGCGCAATTGCAGGAACTCAAGTCGCGGGTGGAGCAGGCACAAGTTGTTCGTGAGCAATGGGGCTTTGGGGATAAAGTTGCGCCGACACGCGGAGTCAAAGGGCTATTCGCTGGTGAAAGCGGTACGGGTAAGACGATGGCGGCGACTGTGTTGGCATATGATTTGGGCATGTTGATGTATCGTATCGACCTGTCGATGGTGGTCAGTAAATATATTGGTGAGACAGAAAAGAACCTCCGCAAGATTTTTGAAGAGGCTCATGCCAGCAATGCGATTTTGTTCTTCGATGAAGCGGATGCACTCTTTGGGAAACGGTCTGAGGTGAAGGATGCTCATGACCGATATGCGAATGTGGAGACGGCATATCTGTTGCAACAATTTGAAGATTTCGATGGGATTGCGATTTTGGCGACGAATTTACGGCAGAATTTGGATGATGCGTTTACCCGTCGCTTGGACTTTGTGATTGATTTCCCCTTCCCCGAACCAGAGTTTCGAGAACGGATTTGGCGCAAGCACTTCCCAGCGGAAGCTCCGATTGCGAATGATATTGATTTTGTCGATTTGGCAGAACGCTATCGGTTTGCTGGTGGAAACATCCGTAATGCGGCGGTGGCATCGGCTTATTTTGCGGCGGCGAATGGTGGACAGATTACCACCCAGCATATCCGACAAGCAATTCGGCGAGAACATCAGAAAATGGGTCGGCTGGCAGAGGACTTTTAATGTGCTTAGTTCAATTGGGAATTATGATCGAGATTCGTCTTTTCAATTCATATCGCTTAAAAGTGATTTAGGGTCATTATGCTGACAGATTTGAATGAAACGCTGAAACAATTATTAATCGAGAAGGGGAAGCTCAATAAATCGGAAGTGGAGATCGCCTTTGACCAACCGACGAGCGAATGGTCAAGCCGATTGAGCAAACCGACGGTAAATTGCTGGTGTTTTGACCTGCGCGAAAACGTGAAGTTGCGTAATATGGATATGAACATGGCACGCAACGGTCAAATCGCTTCGCTTCGTTTATTGCCGATGCGCTTTGACGTGACTTATCTCATCACGGCATGGGCAACCCAAGTCGAGGACGAGCATCAGTTGTTGTGGCGGGCATTAGGTGCGTTGGCACAAACACCCGTCATCGAGCCAAGAGAGGGCAAGGGAGCTGTCAAAGAGCAACCGTATGATATTCAAATCATGGTGGCTCAGATGAATGACCTGCCCGGTAATGTCACGGATTTATGGGGTGTGTTGGATAATCAGATGCGTCTGGGCTTTACAGCAAAACTGACCGTCGCACTTGATCCGCAACGTGAATTTGAAGCCCCATTGGTACTCGAATCCGAATTCCGTATCGGACAATCGTTGGACCCATACGAAGAAGAATTGTCTGTCATTGACCGCACATTTACCATTC
This sequence comes from Anaerolineae bacterium, assembly GCA_028284565.1. The sequence continues at coordinate 15,392 of JANQRM010000538.1, forward strand.
GGCACAGTGAGTCCGATGAGGAAGACGATTAAATTTAGGGATTAACGGCGCGAAATTTTGACTCGTGCGTGACCATCCATCCAAATAGTTTGAAGGAGCAATGTATGCCAAGTTATTTATCTCCCGGTGTGTATGTTGAAGAAGTCGATAAGGGGACGAAGCCTATTGAAGCTGTGGGAACAGCTGTGGCGGCGTTTGTCGGCTATACCGAAAAAGCTGAAATGGAACTCAACGGGGAAATGGTTGACCTCGTTGGGAAACCAACGCTAGTTACCAACTGGAGCCAGTTTGTGCAACGGTTTGGGGGCTTTGTTGATGGGAGCTATACACCGGATGCGGTATATGGCTATTTTGCAAATGGTGGTGGACGTGCGTATATCGTGAGTCTGAAGACAGCAAGTGGGTCGGGTGATGGCGATACGAAAGCCTTGCCTGCCAAGACAACCGTCCAAAGTGACGATGATAAACCTGTGAATTTATTGTCTTTTACCGCAAAGGAAGCAGGCAATAAAGGCAACACTGTTAATGTAGAAGTTGCCAATGATGTCGCCGACCCGAAAGCGGGTGGTGATGGCAAAGAGGGTGGCAGTAAAACCTTTAAGGTGACCGTCAAAGAGGGTGGACGTACTCGTGAAACCTTTGAGAACTTGACGCTGGCAAAAGGTGCGCGGAATGTCGAGACTGTTCTTAAGAATGAATCGAAATTGGTGAATGCGTCGATTTTGGGACGCACCGACCTCGTGCCTGCCGATGGCAACTATTCGCTTGAAGGTGGCAACGTCGAATCCAAAGCGGTCTCATTGTCCGATTATCAAGGAAATGTGGCGGAACGTGTGGGTATCGGCGGACTCGAAGCCTTTGATGATGTCACGATGATTGCTGTCCCTGATTTGATGTCCAGCTATGAAGCGGGTGAAATCGACCTCAAAGGTGTGCAAGCGGTTCAACAAACCGTAATTGACTTCTGCGAGGGGATGCAATATTGCTTCGCTATATTGGATACGCCTCCGGGACTTATCCCACAACAGGCGAAAGAATGGCGTTTGAATGTCAATTATGACAGTTCGCGTGCGGCAGTGTATTACCCGTGGATTGAAGTGGCTGACCAAACCGGTGGCAACGGACGTACCCGCACAGTTCCGCCGTCGGGACATATGGCTGGTATTTATGCACGGACTGATGGTACTCGCGGTGTTCACAAGGCTCCAGCGAATGAAGTCGTTCGTGGTGCGCTTGGCTTGGAAGTCAACTTGACCAAAGGCGAACACGATGAATTGAATCCGATTGGTGTGAATGCGATTCGTGCCTTCCCCGGACGCGGTATTCGGGTATGGGGTGCGCGGACACTTTCCAGTGATCCATCATGGCGTTATATCAACGTGCGTCGTCTGTTTAGCATGGTTGAGAAGAGTATCGAACAAGGGACACAATGGGTCGTGTTTGAACCTAATGACCAAGATTTGTGGGCGCGGGTGCGTCGGGACATTTCTGCATTCCTCCGCCTTGTTTGGCAGAGTGGTGCGCTCTTTGGGACGACACCTGAACAAGCCTTTTATGTCAAATGTGATGCTGAAACGAATCCACCGGAAGTCCGTGATGTCGGTCAATTGGTGGTGGAAATCGGGTTAGCGCCCGTTAAGCCAGCTGAATTCGTCATCTTCCGTATCAGCCAATGGGCTGGACCAGACGCAAGCTAAGTCATTCGTATTTGCATATCTCGTCAGATAAAGAGAGAGGAACATCATGGTTGATCAACTCAAAGACCCTTTAGTAGGCTTTCACTACAAAATCGAAGTGCAAGGTGAAATCACGGGCTTCTTCACTGAATGCGGTGGCTTAGGTTCGGAGACGGAAATCATCGAACACAAGATCATCGACGAGCGCGGTGTCGAGATTATCCAGAAGATTCCGGGTCGGATGAAGTACACGGATATTACCCTCAAGCGGGGTATCACGGATAATATGGATGTCTGGAAATGGCGCAAGATGGTCGAAGATGGGGATGTGGCTGGTGCGCGTCGCAATGGTTCGATTGTGATGTTCGACCAGAAACTGACCGAAGTCGCCCGTTGGAATCTTCGCAATGCGTGGCCCTCGAAGGTAAGTGGTCCCTCGTTACAATCGGATTCTAACGCGGTGGGTATCGAAGAGATGACTATCGTGCATGAAGGTTTGGTACGCGAGAAATAAGCGTAGGACAAGTATATGACGCTACAGACAGCGTTTGAGTTTACCTTGCCGAAAGGCTATTTAGATGAAGCGGGGCAGTTGCATCGAGAAGGGACGATGCGCTTGGCAACGGCTCTGGATGAGATTGCCCCTTTGCGTGACCCCCGTGTGCGGACGAATGAAGCCTACTTGTCGTTGGTGATTTTGTCGCAGGTGGTGACGCAACTTGGCACATACGATCAAGTGACCCCCAAGATGTTGGAGAACTTCTTCGCGGTGGATATTCTGTTTTTGCAAGAGTTCTATCGCTATGTCAATGGGCTGGACGAGTTGGAACGGATGAACGTGAGTTGTCCGAATTGTCAGCATGAATTTGACTTAGAGGTTCCCTTCTTGGGGGAATCGTAAGCTACCCCTCAGATCGCTTGCATGAGGAGGTAGCGTTTATCGCGGTGGGCTTGGGTTGGAGTTATCAAGATATTTTGTCACTGACCCATCATGAACGAGCCAATTGGGTGAGACAAATCAACCGCATGAACCACCAGCATAATCAAGACATTCGCAAGCAAATGGCACAGCGCAACAAGGATACCGATGAATCCTCGTAGGCAACGAACTTCTGCCAATGAGCAAGAGACTCAACAATCTGCGGAGCAGAAATTAAAGGCGTTGTCTGAGGATGAATATCAAGCCTTGGTCAATCAAGTTGCTGAACACGTCTGGCAGATGTGGCGCGAAGACCTACGCCATAGCCGAGAGCGACGTGGGACAAGAAAGCGGAGCTAAACCTTATGCCACAAGTCGGAAAACCCATCGAAATTCATGCCACTTTTCGCTTTACTGTGAAGATTGATGGCATTGACTCCGCCGCCTTCACGGAATGTACCTTGCCGAGCTTGCAGGTTGAAACGCAAGACTTAACGGAGGGTGGGCAGAATGAATTTGTCCACAAGTTGCCTGTGCGGGTGAAGGCTGGTCCAGTTAAGTTACGACATGGTATTACCAAGGACAAAGAGTTATTGAATTGGTATATGCAGGTGTTGCGTGGCGATATGAAGAAAGCCATGCGAACAGTTTCTGTCGTGATGTATGACTCTAAATTGAAGCCAGTTGCGACATGGACCTTTAACCGTGCGTATCCTATCAAATGGAGTGGACCTGCGCTTAAGGCTAGTGACCAAGCTATCGCCATTGAAGAGTTAGAAATCGCCCACAATGGGTTTGAGGTAGGGTAGTTGCTGTGGTAAAACGTGCGTATCAACCGGGACGTATCGGTTTGTCGTTGTTCAAATTTGGGCAAAAACGGACAGACAACTATACTAAGCCATCGCCAAAGCATCAGGTGACCTCAACGGAGACACCTGCTGTCTGGCGTAAGATGGCGGAGACTCGCCTTGTGTGGCGCAAAGCGGAACCCGTTAACTTTGCCCCCTCATTTGATGATGTTGAGACTGAGCTTGGGTTAGAACCCGAAGTCTCGCCATTAGATATTCAACCTGAAGAGCGAAAACTCCCCAATGATTTACGCTCAATTTTGGAATTGCACAAGTTGCATAACCCAGAGGGTGAAACCAATGTGCCAGAGCATGTCGAGATTCCTTCTGCTCAAGCACCTACCATCACGAAACCGCCTGCTCCTTCACAGCCGAGTGTGCAGAAGTCGGCAATGCCCCCGTCGCCATCACCAACCAATCCGACAACACAGGAACAATCGAAACGTCCACCTCCACCACATCTGAAAAAGAAGGGGCTATTGGAGGAGGTCACACCCCGACAACAAGCGATCAATGCTCAACAAGCCGACATCATTGAACCTGAACTCACGGTTGAGGATGAACTGGCGCGGGTGGAAGCCGACGACTTCCCCGATGAACCCGTTTATATGACGGATGTGACAGCTGAATTAGATTTGGATTGGGACGAAGATGAATCATTTGTTGACAATAATAATTCGAGCAACGCGGAATCTTCTGAGGGTGAACTACCAGACCAATTACCCCAAATATCGAGCAATTTAAGCGCGAAAGATAAACCCGTCCAGCGCAAGTCGCAACCGCTAACAGAAAAGCCAAGTGAGCCAGCCAAGCGGATTCGGAGACAAAACACACCCGGAGCACCGCCTTCGCCTGTGTTAAACAAGCCGAATGATGTGTCAGACGGAAATAATCCGACATCGCTTGATGATGCTCCGATGGAACACTTCTATACGGAAGAAGCAAGTGACGATGACTTGCCTACTTTCGATATGCCGGATGTTGAGACCAATCCCTATCAACCAGCCGACGAACTTCCTATCGCAGATGATAACTTGACTGTTGACGATGGTGTGTCCCCCACGATTCAGCGTACTGCGGTTGAGAGTCCATCCGACACACGGTCTGCTATTGACGATAATGCGGACATTGCGTTTAAGGACACGCCGGATTATGTATCGCCGATGGCTGAAGATTCAGACAGTCCCTTGACGTATATAGCTGATGAACCAACGCATCTTCCCCAAGACAATTTATTTGAAGATTCTGTCGATATTGCTGATGATGCTAAACCATTTGTTGCGCGTTCTGCGGATGCGTCAACGCATGATGAATCCAGTCATGCACCATCGAGTTCTGATTTGTCCTTACCGCCGATTGAGGATGAAATCCATATCCCGACGGAGCAAATGGATTCGGGTGAATGGGAAATGTTTACGAATACGATGCCGAAGCTAAATTTGCCAGAAGCTCCCGATATGGCATCTATACAACGCGCATCAGTGGATGGGGATGCATCCAATGGTGTTTCGGAACGTGATTCCGTACAAGAACCAAGTGCACCGCATCAGATTCCCACCGATATTGGCGAGGCTTGGGACGATATTGAGGGCTACGAGCCGATTGACGAGTTTGATGTTGAGACGATGCCAACACAATTTGCCGATGACTCAGACGATGTTGAGCCATTTACTCCTCAATCCAAGTCAGAACCACAGATTCAACGGGCGAAGCAAACCAGTGACCTAGACTATGACGTGTTGGATGCTGGTGACATTGACAGCCCTGATTTTGATGATGCTGATGTTGGAGAACCGAATCATCCCGTCTTTTCAGACCAGACTGACTCGCCACAAATAAAGAAACCAGCTTTGCCCTCCCTGTCACAGCAATTGCAACGTCAGTCTGAACAGTCAATTGATGTCAATGGTTCGGATGGGGATGCTGAAACTGGCGTACCTTCGCTAAGTAACCATGAAGTCTCGGATTTATTGCAGTTATTGGACTTACCACCGGATACACCCATTTCTGGCATAAATTCATCATCCGAACAGCCAACGGTTCAACGAAGTCCCAATGAGTCGAAAGCGATTGTGCAATCGGACTCGGCACTGCAACCGCAACAACCGAATGAAATTCAATCTATTCCTTTGCAGGATGCTCTGTTTGGTCAAGATGATGCGCCATCCATTCAACGAGATTCATTTGAGGCGGGAGCAATTCGACAAATGAATACAGAAGCTGAAATTAGCAGTAGTAATAGCAACACGACGGATCAAGCAAGCGATGAATCGGGCGATGAAAAACAAGACCGCAATATGAACACGCTCGTGCGCGATGTTTATCGCAAATTACGCAAGCGTCTGGAGATTGAGCAAGAACGACGGGCAAATTAAGGGTAACTCAAGAAGAAAAGAGGTCTCATCATGGCAAATGTTCCAACTGGGGGAGTGAAGCTAAAAAAGGCGTTCATCAAAAATTTGCTGACGAATGAAGAGGTGGAGTGTATGTTCAACCCGCATGAATATACATTGACGAAACGCAATACCTATACGGAACGTCAAAGCCATCGCAATGACCAGAATCGGGCGAATTTTGCACAGGGCGGTCCACAGACCTTAAAACTTAATCTGCATTTTGATACCTTAACGACAAATTCGGATGTGCGCGAGCATACGGATAAATTGTGGAAGATGATGCAAGTTGATACCGCTGTCTTGACAGAAACGAACAAGTCGGCTCCGCCCAATGTCGCGTTTCAATGGGGAACGTTTTACTTTGAAGCGGTCATCACCAATATGACACAAAAATTCACCTTGTTTACTCACAATGGGGTTCCGGTGCGATGTGTGGTTGATGTGACCTTAGAGCAAAAAGTGGATGTTGATGATTATAAGGATGATCCCTTCCCTGATATTGTGCGGAAAGAACCGACAGAAGAGGTTGTCGCAACAGAAGGTGATCGTATTGACAATATCGTTGCGAGTGTTGCGAATAAATCGTTGAATGACATCCGTGAGATTATGGAAGATAACAATATCGACAATCCACTCAATATCACACCGGGTAGCTTCTTTAACTTATAGTGCTGGGGATCACCTATGGCTTTAGCTCGGCAAAATGCACAGCATCGGACCTATGTCGATCAGGTCAAGATCAAAGTTGATGGGTCGCTGATTCCGAATTCTTTGGTCAATGACCTCATCGAAGTGGTGGTCGATACGACGCTCTACCTGCCAGCGATGTTTATGATACGTTTTCATGATGATAATCTCGCGGCGATTGATGGCAACACCTTTAAAGCGGGGGCATCCGTTGAAATCCAATTGTCGGAGCGCAATGGCGAATTGAAGCGTGTTATTGTGGGTGAGATTACGGCGATTGAACCCGAATTCATGGAAGATTTAAGCGTTGCTTTGACGATACGTGGCTATGATCGTAGTCATCGCTTGAATCGGGGGACTAAAACAAAAGTTTTTGTGCAGATGTCGGATAGCGATATTGTGCAACAAATCGGACAAAGTGCCGGTTTACAGATGGATGTCCAATCGACCTCGCAAGCGCATGAGCATGTCTTCCAACATAATCAAACGGATTTAGAATTCTTGCATCAACGCGCCCAGCGCAATGGTTATGAATTGTTTGTAGATGACCGCAAGCTGTATTTTCGTAAACCGCGCGGAGATCGTGGCGAATTGGACATGGAGTGGGGGGATAAGCTGACTCAATTCTTCCCTCGTTTGACCCTTGCTAATCAAGTGGATGAAGTGATTGTTAAAGGTTGGGACCCCGTCAATAAGGATACTATTACGGGTAAAGCCACGAGTAGCCAAATTCATCCGTCTGTCAATTTGGGTGGTGACGGGGGGAAAGTCGCCAAAAAAGCCTTTTCAGCGGCGAAGCAAATGGTGGTTCGGCAACCTGTCGATTCACAAGGGGAAGCGGATGCACTTGCCCAAGCGATTTTGGACGACATCAATTCTAACTTTGTCGAAGCGGAAGGTATTGCAGAAGGCAATCCCGATATTTTGGCAGGGAAGAAGATTAATATCACGAATTTAGGCAGTCGCTTTAGTGGGAAATATGTCGTGACTTCCGCTTTGCATGTCTATGCACCGGGGAGTTATGAAGTCCAATTCCGCGTAGAGGGTGCGCGTCCCAAACTGATGGCAGATTTAATCCAACGCAATTCGACTGCCAATGACCGAGATGACTCGTGGAGTGGGGTTGTACCAGCGATTGTGACCAATAACAAAGATGACCGCGATCTGTACAGGGTGAAGGTCAAGTTCCCATGGATGGATGATGGGATGGAAAGCGATTGGATGCGGGTCGTCGGGATTGGTTCTGGGGATGATCGGGGCTTGTTCTGGTTACCGGAAGTGAATGATGAAGTCTTGGTAGCGTTTGAACATGCTTACTTCGACCAACCCTATGTGATTGGTTCACTGTGGAACGGGAAAGATAAACCCCCAGAAACATCATCCGATGCGGTTAAGAGTGGGAAGATGGAAGTTCGCACATTGAAGACGCGCGAGGGACATACCATCCGCCTTGTTGATGATAGTTCTAAGAAGAAAATTGAAATTGTCGACTCGGATGGCAAAAACACAATCACGCTTGATACTAAACAAAATAAACTCATCATTAAGACCAAAGGTGAAGTGAATATTGAGAGTCAAGGCGCGATGAAACTCGAAGCCAAGGGACAACTTGATATTAAGGGAAGTGCCAATGTCAATGTCCAAGCGACTGGGCAATTGGTGCTGAAGGGCGCAACTGTCAATATTAATTAGTGAAAGCGATTTGAGAGCATATTATGCCACGGATTACAGGACGTGGGTGGGCTTTTCCACCTCATTTGGATGACCGAGACCGTATTGCGATGGTCGAAGATGATACGGATATTCGGCAGTCGATGTTTATCATCCTCAATACTGTACCGGGGGAGCGAGTTATGCGCCCGGACTTTGGTTGTCAAATTCATGAGTTGGTGTTTTCACCAGCCAACGACTATACCGCTACGCAGGCGGAACGGTACGTACGGGAAGCCTTGACGCGCTGGGAAGCTCGGATTGATTTACAAGAGGTTACAGTGACACCCGGTAACACGGAATATGGTGAGTTACGCATTGATATTCGGTATCGTGTAAGAAATCATGTTGAAGAACACAATTTAGTCTATCCCTTTTATCTGACCCCATCATAAGAGGATACTCGATGGCTTTTGACGCACCCCGCTTAGATGATCGCGCGTTTCAGGATATTATGGCTGAGGCGTTACAACTGATTCCGCATTACTGTCCCGAATGGACCGATCATAATCCGAGTGATCCGGGAATTACACTTGTCGAGCTGTTTGCTTGGATGACAGATATAGTGTTGTATCGGCTCAATCGTGTGCCAGATAAACACTTCATCAAATTTATGGAGCTGATTGGGATGCGTTTGTGGGAAGCCGAGCCTGCCAAAGCTCCTGTGACCTTCTGGCTGACGGCTCCTCAACCGAATGTCGTGACGATTCCGGCTGGAACCGCCGTGGCAACCACCCGAACCGAAACGGAACCTGCTATTGTCTTCACAACAGACACCGATTCGGAACTCCATGTCCCAACTTTGACAGCGATTTTAACCAGCCAAGAAGGGCATGACTCTAATCGTCAATTCACGGAACATCATGTCCAACGGGTGACCAAGGGCTTAGACGAATTCCAGATTTTTGAATCCGAAGTGCCTGCTTCGGGAGATGCGTTGTATCTGTGTTTTGAAGAGGATTTGAGCCACCACATTGTCGGTGTGCATTTTGAAGTGGATACAGCAGAAGGGGCGGGGATTAACCCGAATGACCCACCCTATGCTTGGGAAGTGATGGGGTATGACGAGGAAACCAATTGGGATCGGGTCGAAGTTGATTACGATGGAACCTACGGATTCAACGTCACTGGCTTAGTGCGTCTGCATTTGCCTGCCATCCAACGAGCCACCCGTAATGGGCATACAGGCTATTGGATACGCTGTCGTATCCTCTCTCAAGAGGAATCGGATAGCCCGCGTTATCAAGTCAGTCCACGCATCGGGCAACTCTATGCGGAGAGTTGGGGACTGACGGTGCAGACAAGCAATGTCTCGATGGTACGGAATGAGGTCTTAGGGCGTTCTGATGGGACCCCCGGACAACGCTTTTATCTGACACATTTGCCGGTCGTACCACGTCAACCCGGTGAATACTTGATTGTCCGTCATGATGATGGAACAGAATTCCGTTGGACAGAAGTTCCCGATTTTGCTGATTCCGGACCCGATGATCGTCACTACACGATTGACAGTATTTCAGGCGAGTTGCGTCTGGCTCCGGCATTACCGCAACGTGATGGTAGTATCAAACGGTATGGGATGCTCGTTCCAAAGAAGTCCATGCTCATGATGCGGGCGTATCGCTATGGGGGCGGACATGGTGGCAATGTTGCCTCTGATGCGCTGAATGTTTTGAAGAGTGCTTTGCCTTATGTCGAGCGTGTATCAAATCGGCGTGCGGCGCGTGGCGGGTTGGATGCGGAAGATTTACATGATGCCAAGATTCGCGTTCCCGGACATTTACGTTCTTTGGGACGTGCCGTGACCACCGCTGATTATGAGTATCTGACTTATGAAGCCGCACCGGGACAAGTAAGTCGGGTGTATTGCCTGCAACCGCAAAATGGTGTCGCAGGTGAGGTGCAGGTGTTGGTTGTTCCACAAATTCCACAGTTGCAACGCTTTATCGCGCCAGAGAGTCTGGCATTGTCCATAGAGTTAAGAGAGCAAATTGAAACTTATCTTGATGAACGCCGGTTGCTATCGACACGCTTGCGAGTGATGGAACCCAACTATACATGGGTACAGAC
>JANQRM010000559.1 GCA_028284565.1 Anaerolineae bacterium
ATTGGGGAATACAAACCGCATGGGATGTCGGATGAACGCTGGGCGGAGATGCAAGCGGAAGAAGCCGCTAAGAAAGCCCAAAAAGAAGCCGCCAAAGCCGCAGAAACACCCACATCTGCACCTGTGGAAGAAGAGTTTGAACTCGAACCAGTTGCAGAAGTTGAGTATGTCGCCGATGAAGATGATGAGATTGACTTGAGCTTCCTCGATATGGATGACGATGTGCCTGAGCTCGACTTGGATGATATCGACGACTATGATGAAGAGGATGAGGACGAACTCGAACCTGCAACGCTCGATTTCCTAGAGGAAATGGCAGAGGGTGATGAAGCAGACCCCTTGCCGATGCTCGATTTAGATGCCTTGGACGACATTGAGGAAACGGAATCGTCTGAATCTGTGGGTGATGGTTTGGCATGGCTCGAAAGTCTGGCGGCGGGCGATTCCCCAGCGGATGTGCCTGATATTGAGAATTTGGACTTGGGTGATTTAGGCTCACTCTCGGCTGTGGGTGAAGACGCTGACACGTCGGCTGTGGAAAACCCAATGGATTGGCTGGAAAGTCTGGCGGAAACGCCTGATTCATCGGGTGGATTGGATAGCTTTGACTTTGGTGAATTGAATGCTGAGTTGACTGGACTACCCACTGAGGATGAAGCCTCGGCACAACCTGCAGTGACACCTGTCGATGACGATGTTGACCCGGTAGATTGGCTAGAAAGCCTCGCCAAGCGACAAGGGGCAGATACAGCTGAACTGGTGGGTGCAGGTGATTTGGATATTCCACTCCCGCCCGAATTGCAAGATGGTGGACCGGGTTATACGGAATACACCGTCGAAGATGAGATGGAAGATACACAACCCGCGATGGCAAGTACGCCTGTCAGTGAGATTGATCCGAGTGAGCTGGATAATCCGGCGGATTGGTTGGATGCGTTGGCGGCGAATACAGGTATCGGGATGACCACAAGTGTTGAAGACGACGATGAAGTTTTATCTCCCGGTCCTGAAAATGAAGGGGTGATTGATGCCCTAAATCGCGGTGAAGATGTCACGCCCGAAGCAATTGAAGCCTTCTTCCATAGCCAGTTTGATCGTGCAGAACAAGTTGCTCAAGAACAAGCGGAAATGGACTTTAGTGTCGAAGACCACGACCCCGAAGCCGAAGCAGTTCCGACAGAATTACCGGACTGGTTGCAAGAGCAAATCGGCGGTCCCATCGCCCAAGCAGAAGCAGAAGAGCCTGTCGTTGACGAAGTTGATGAGAGTGTCGATGAACTCTTTGGGGATTTATTTGGCGAGGATGAAGCCGACGATGTGGAAATCCCCGATTGGTTGTTGGATGCCGAAGGGGATGGTGGCTCAGCGGATGATGTGAGCGATATTTTCGCTACGGATGATGCACCCGAACCTGCTACGGCTGGTGCGCCAACGGATACGATGGAATTGCTCAAGGATGATGATGCTTGGGTTGCTGGGATGGCATTGGAGCAAAATGAAAACCAGCTCGAAGAATGGTATCAAGAACGCTTAGAAGCGATTGGTGAAACTGACGGTAGTGATGATGACACAGGTTTTACACCGGAGCTAATTGCTGTCGTCACTGAACCCGAACCACAACCTGTGATGGAAGTCACATCATCAAGTAATGTCGCCCTTGAGCCTGCTAACTTGCCCAAAGAAGAAGACTTGGACTTGGGTGATTTAGAGACTGTTCCGGCTTGGATGAATGTGGAGACATCAGCCCCCGTTAGTATCTCTGATATGCCTCCCATGGAAGTGGTTGACGACATCTTCGAGGATGATATTCCAGACTGGTTGCAAGGTGCGATTGAAGACGAACCAATTGCAGTAACCGAAAGCGCAGAAACAGAAGACCTCCCCGATTGGTTACGAGACACGGATGTCACAATTGATGAAGTGCCTGATTGGTTGTTGGATACTGGCGACATAGATAGCTCGGTAGAAGATGTTTTCATTGCAGAAGAAGCTCCGCCTATCGAGATGCCACCGGTGACCGTCACGCCAACACCGTCATCTCCGCGTCCCCCTGTTTTGGCAACAACACCTTTGCCACAAGTGACACCCGCGGTTGATGTCAGTTTGACCTTGAACGACGCGCGACAAAATATCAACAGTGGCAATATGGATGAAGCCTTGCAGAATTACGAGGCGATTGTCCGTGCGAATGCTCAATTGGACGATGTAACGAATGACTTACGCAAGTTGACGAATGATAATGCTTATAAGCAAAATGCGGGAGTCTATCGCGTATTGGGTGATGCGCTAATGCGGAAAGGTGACTTGCAAGAGGCTCTCGATACCTACCGACGTGCGCTCAATATGCTATAGTCGAAACAATGGCTAGCAACGAGAAGAGGACGTTCACATGAGCGTCCTTTTTGATTTAAGAATGGGTATATTGGATTGTTTTCGGTTTATCGAAAACGGATAATGTCTCGCGTGCTTCCCCCCCCCCACCGCCTGGTTGGAGCAAGGGGAGGAGGTCGGTCAGGATATGGATGTTGGAGTTTTGTCCGAGTAAATCCTATAGCTGGAAGCGTTGGGTGAAGCGAAGGATTTTGCGAGAATAGTCGGTTGTGTACGATTTGAGACGCGCTTCCATATCCAACCACTCATCACTCTGCAAGAGCTTTTTGAGTGAATCCCGACTTTCCGTGACGAATTCAATGCGACGGTCTGGATAATCTCCATAGGCAATTTGCCAAGCCATGTGCATATATACGCCTTTTTCTTGGAGTGCAGGCACGAATTCGCCTAAGACATAGCGATAGTAACCATCTGACGTTTCAGGGCGGATGGTATACATCAAGAGCATTTTGTATTCAGGTCGGATGTATTTGGGTTGCATATCCATAGCATTTCCAATGAATCACTCAATTACATTTATCATATCAACTTTTTACGTTGGACGCATGGTGATATTCATTAATTATATCGATTTTGGTTTATAAAAGATGTTAATATTGAGATGAGGCTAGAACTTAAAGGCTTAGATACGAGTATGAAGATAACTGAATTTGAAAGAATAGTTGTGGATGTAGATATATTTCGCACCTTATTGGAAAGTGCTTTGCATGATTGGGACGGAACTTATGGGGTATTAGTAGCAGAAACTAATGAGTTTTTATACAAAACAAATGCTCCTGACAACACAGAATTTAGTACATTTAGCAATAATCAAACAGATGTCAGTGAACAACTTGGTACTATTTACTTTGCATCTCCGATTAAAGTTCACGACCGTCTTATCGCCACTTTGTTCGTGGGTAAAAAATCCAATTCAAAAAGCGAAGATTCAGAAAACAGTTTCGATGGTGAAATCGCAATCGACAATTCAGGAAGCAAAGCATCTCATGAATCAATTAAACGAGTGATACAATTGATAGATTATATCGTTGAAATCGGGTCAGAACGCTTACAATTAATTCAAGAACAAAAGCATAGAGTTAGAATTGAACAGGAAAAATCTAATCAAGATGATCAGCGCACTAGATTGGCTAATGTCCTAATAACCGATTCGGAAATTCTTACAAGCCTCACTAATGACTTAGAAACGTTCTGGTCAAATGTTGGTCAAATCTTGGAGAAAATGTCTGTAGTAATTGGTGCTTCTTGTGCAATGGTGTTGCAACCAACAGGAAAGAATTTTGAAAAAGATAAGCTACGAGTTGTAGCAGTCACAGGGTTGCAACAAGCTGAATTTCTACATAGAGAATATCCTTTTTATGATGATATATTCAAGAAAGTTCTCGAAGGAAATCCACCCATTGTACAGGCTTCTTTTGACAATTTAGATAACACAAACACAATTTCTGGAAGTATCAAAGACTATGATGAGGTGATGTCAGGAAGATTGGATTATATTCAGCTAACCCGAGTCAAGTTAGATAAAGCCCCTGAAGAATTACATGGTCTAATATTATTCGTATTTGATGAAGACAACGCTCAAAACTATCTTCCAAGCACTGAGATAGGCGAGGCATTATTACAATTTGCTACATTAGTTGGGACTACACATCAAAATAGTAGCCTCTATAAGAGACAAGAACAATGGTTAGAGAGGGTAACTCATCAACTTATCGCTCCCTTAAATGGACTATTGGGACATGCAAGTAATCAGATGAAAAGATTTCAGAATTGGCAAAATGATACAACAAGCCATCATTTAGAGGGATGGACTGGGAGAGAAATCGAACGCTGGACTGGCACTCTTCGATCAATGGTAGACACTGCAACTTATGCCACTCGATTAGCGAGAAATCTTGCTTGGACAGTATATATTGATGCAAGAATTCAAAACTCGATAAATTTACAAACCGTCGATGATTTTTCTGGATTATTGACCAAATCTATCCAAGGTTTTCAAGGTCTTGCCGGTGAGCGTAATTTACTTCCTTTATATATAGATACCGATAGTATTTCTATTCTTAACGGGAAATTTGAACTTGATGTTGTTCTATTTAGACAAGCTTTCGAAAATCTTTTGGATAATGCCGTAAAATATTCAAAACCGAATACAAGAATAATTATAAAAAGTTATATCCAAAATAAGAAAGGTTATATCCTTGTTATTAATGATGGAATTTGCTTAAGAGAAGAGGATATTGAAAACGTATTTAAAGACGAGTTTAGGACGACTGAGGCTCGATTTACTTATGCGCCCGGTACAGGCATCGGTTTATCTGTTGCAAGGCAGTCTATTAATTTGCATAAAGGGACTCTTACAGTGCGTCCATCTACCTTAGTCGGTAAGAATGTTTGGAGAACAGAATTCGAGATTTGCCTTCCTCTATCCAATTAGTTGCAGATACAATATGACGTTAAAATTTCTAGGAGGTCAATATTATGTACAAATTTAATCGCAAACCAAGCATATTAATAATTGATGATGAACTCGAATGGATCGACCCTCATGCAATAGCGTTAGAACTTGAAGGATATAATGTTACTAAAGAAAGAGATGCCCTCGTCGCTCTGGAAAAAATAAAGAAAGGAATGCAATTCGATGCAATTATATTAGATCTTCTCATGCCGCCTATTAGAGACGATGTGAACGAGGATTATGATTTCACACAGACAGGTGTTGAAGTATTAAGGGAAATAAGAAAATACGACATTCATGTTCCAGTGGTAGTTGTCTCCGTTGTTATAGCGGATGAAATTAGAAAAAAAATTAAAGATATAGATGAAAATAAAGCCAATTTCTTGCAAAAACCTGTTATGCCTGAAGATTTAGTCTCAATGGTTGAGAAACTCGTGGAGCCCAAAAAATGAAATTAGATACTTCGAGAAAACACGTAAAAATTTATTTAACAATTATACTTGTAATGTGTACCCAAATTTCCTTAAAAGCTCAAGAGGAAACTGAAGTTCCAATTATTACAACGGTACAAGAGAATATTTCAGATAATCTAGATTTATCTTATTACCAAATATTGGAGCTTTCATTAGACAATGCAGATAGAATAATTACACTATTGCAATTTGTTATTGTGGCTATATTGACAGTTATAGGGCTTGTCTTAATCGGTACGATATTTGCATTTAATACTGCAAGAGATGCTCAAAGAATATCTAAAGACACTCAATCTAGTGTCGAAGGTTTTTCTCGCCAAATACAAGAATGGTCTAACTTACCTGATTCAAGAAGCCTACGAGAATGGTTTGAAACTCAAACCATGATCGAAACCTATAGTAAAAAATTTAGAAGCGATGATCCAAATGAGAAACGTTTGGGAAAAGCCTATTTGGAGCAATTTGCCGAAGGGCGAGGATTATTGACTAGCCTGTTAGTTAAAGCGGCGTTAGAAGAAAAAGACGAAACTTTAGAAGATGAGTAATCAAAAACTATAAACTATCTCTTGCCCCACTCCATAAGATACGGTAAGTTTGCACCACATTCTTAAGAGGAAAGTTTCACCATGCGGGATTTGCAACGCCGTT
>JANQRM010000560.1 GCA_028284565.1 Anaerolineae bacterium
TTCTGGTGTTGCTGGTGATACCGCTTGGCGCGCAGGATGACAATGGAGGTTCGCCCTTTTCCACGAATACGCCTCAACCCACGCAACCGCCTTCTTCGACTCCAACGCCACGTCCGACCATCGTCCCCTTAGCGACGAATACGCCTGTTCCGACAGCTGTGCCGATGCAATTGGCGACAAACACCCCGTTACCGACAGCCTTGCCGCTTGGACCTCAAGGACCGATTGGTATATATGGCTTGCGTTTGTTGTTAGAACAAGATGTCCTTGATATTTTGATTGACCGCCTGCGCTTGGTTGAACCCACCAATCCCGACACGGTCTTAGCGGTTGAACTTTTGCTCTATGAACTGACACGACGCTTTCCGACTGCGCCCTCGACATTTGAACGCCGAGAACGACTTGTTCAAGCGATGCTGGCGACTCCGCGCGGTACGCTTGATATGCGCTCAATGATTCGCCCCTATATCGAAGCGGTACTCAATCGTGAACAACCGACAGAGATGAACTTCACCTATGCAGGTTTTACGATTAATACGATTGCGCTGAATCTGGATGGGCAGGATGCCATCGACGCGCTGGTGCATATTCGCTATCCCATTGAGGGTGAGGTGTTGTATGAAGATTATGTCCTCGCTTTACGAGATGGGGGTGGCAACTTCCGCTTTTTGCCGAATTTTCCAGATTATTTTGCTGTGCCGTTTAACGGTGTGGAAGCCATCAGCCTAGAACGCATTGGGGATGTGAATCGAGATACACTTGAGAATGTCGTGTTACGCCTCGAAGATGGTAATCCCAATGACCTGTTTATGATTTTCGCCTATCGTAATGACCGCGCGGTGCAGTTAAATCCGCCGGATAGCCCCATACGTGTGGGGACATTGGTGCAATGGAGTACAGATAACAATAGCACGCGTCCGCCGATACTCCAGACGATTCAAGTTCGACGCGAATCGGATCAGTGGGGATGCTTGAGTGAATTGCCAGTGGATTGGGGGTATGTCAACAATTTCTATCGTCCGCAATTAGAGTTGAATGCGCGTTTCACCCGACAAGATAGTCTTGAATGTGCTTTAGCTGAGGGCGAACCCTACTTTGATGATTCTCCTGCTGAGTCGATTGAGATGATTCAAAATATCCTTGTCGAAGAGACAGGCGATGATGCCACTGTTGGACGTGCGCTGATTATGGTTGCCATGCTTCAATTACTGGATTTCGATATTTCTTCCGCTTCAGAAACGGCGGAGGTGGCATTGAGTTATGCGGAATCGGATGAAGACTCCTTGGCACAACAGGCGAACACCTTGTTGAGTAGTTTGGGTCAAGCTGGCTCTACACCGCTTGATATTTGTCGTACCTTAAATTCGCTAGATGACAGTGAAGTATGCGACATCAACGCGGTGATTACTCGAACACTCAATGATGCTGAATTGACGAATACCCAACCGCTAAATGATCAACTGGAAGCCTTGGGCTTCACGCCTTTGCGTCGGGTGCGGGTGTCGGCAATTGGTCGTGCTGACCGTATTGCGATTGATTTAACAGGGAATGATGATGGGTGGTGGTCGTTTGGTGTCGATAATGGGATTTATCAGGTCGAGAAAATCGCCCCGCCAGACGGACTGAATGTGGTATCCTTGCCACCCACAGTCCTTGATGCCCCTCAGAGCGTGATAGATGCGCTAGTGGTGGATAACGACCCGAACGGTGCATTGAGTATCTTGACGACGCTTATACGGAATAATCTTGACCTGCCTCTAACGGAAAAAATCCAATATCTGCTTGGCTTGAGTTATGATTTAGTCGGCAATCGAGGACAGGCACGCGAATATTATTACAACTTGTGGACATCGGCTCCGACTTCATTGTGGGGTAAATTGGCAGGAGTTCGCTTGGAGGCACGGTAACAAATAGCCCACTATTTGTGGATAAGCAGGCTAATTGCATTTATATATTCAATTGTCAAGTTTGGTAAGGACAGTTTGACAAGTTGCCATTACACAAACAGGAGGGGATTTTAACGGAATTCAATTATCGACGGACTAATTTGACAATACCAAGTAAAATGACTGCACCAATAACTGCAGTTACTAGACTGGCAATCAATCCATCATCAGCTGTATTGACACCGACTGCGTTGAGGACAAACCCACCAATGAACCCACCTACGATACCGACAACGATATCCATGATGAGTCCTTGCTGACCATCTGTTTTCATGATGATGCTGGCGATCCAACCTGCAATTGCACCAATGATAAGCCAAAGTATGATATTCATTTTATATCCCTTCTATCTATTGCCGTTACCCAAATTGTAACATATTTTTGAGAATGCCCAAAACATCGGGGAAGAACGCAATAGAAGCATCATCTAGGGATATTTAGTTTGCTTGTATTGCTGGCAAAATTTAACATTCATCCCCTTTTTGTCTTCTGCATGTTATCATAGAGGCATGTCGTCTAACTTGGAGGAAATTGTATGTCTACTGAGTCAATTCCGCGCAATACAGGTATCCCACTAGATTTGGGTTGGGTGAATGATACGCATGTGAATCCATCGGCGACACAACGTCGTGCGGCTACCCTAAAAACGCGCCGTTCAATCAAGAAGGAGTGGCAAGCCGCGTGGTTGTTGCGTGCAATTACGATGATTGACCTGACTACATTAGCTGGGGATGATACGCCGGGTAAGGTCATACGCTTGTCTGCGAAAGCGCGTCAACCGGCGCGTCAGGATATTTTGGATGCATTGGATGTGGGTGATAAGGGCATCACGACTGCCGCTGTGTGTGTCTATCATCAGCGTGTGCCGGATGCGGTGAAGGCACTTGAAGGCACGGACATCCCTGTTGCCGCTGTTTCGACGGGCTTTCCGGCTGGACTCAGCCCATTTGAACAACGAATTGCTGAGATTAAAGAGTCGGTCAAGGCAGGTGCGAGAGAAATTGATATTGTGATTACGCGCGAACACGTCCTGAAGCACAATTGGCAAGCTCTGTATGATGAAGTGTGCCAGATGCGGGAGGCATGTGGGGAAGCCCATATGAAGTCCATCCTTGCGACGGGCGAATTGGGTCCCTTGTGGAATGTGATGATGGCGAGCAAGGTGTGTATGATGGCAGGCTCGGACTTTATCAAGACCTCGACAGGTAAAGAGTCGGTCAATGCCACACTCGAAGTGGGGTTGATTATGACACGTGCGATTCGGGATTATCAAGGACGCACAGGTTTTAAGGTTGGCTTCAAACCTGCTGGCGGAATCCGTACCGCGAAGGATGCGCTGAATTGGCTAGTGTTGATGAAAGAGGAACTGGGTGATGATTGGTTGACTCACCATCTCTTCCGTTTTGGGGCATCGAGCTTGTTAACCGATATTGAACGCCAACTCTCGCATCATGTGACGGGACGCTACGCCGCAACACATCATATGCCAATGAGTTGAGGTAGTCATGAGTGCCGAGTAACGAGTGATGAGTGAAAGGTTATTTCGCGAGGCTCGTCATTCTTCTTGTGGTGTGTAATCGAGCGTAATGACTTCCCCTCTGGCATTGATGATCATTTTGATGTGTTGAGTGTCTGTTATCTCTAAAGTAGCGGTTGAGGTTTGATAATCCTCCACCAAAAAGATGGGCGGGATGATTTCTGTATGTACAATTGAACAAACCGTTTCCGTCAGATCACATTCCCAAAGTGAATAACCTGCACGAGATGCACTCCCAACCCCAACTTTCATTCTGAAGCTAGATGATAAATATGATCATTTGTTATAAGCGTGTCATGATGCCGATAACTCCCAAGGAATTGTGGCACAAGTATGCTAAAAGACGTACTTTGTAACCTAGAAGCAACAAATAGAGATACGATGGTCAAAGCGAAGGCAATGCTTTTTTTCCGCCAGATAATCCAATGTAATATACATATGAGAATACCGAGTGGTGATGCACATAAACATAAGAAAAAAGGAACTTTAGTCGCGTTGCGATATAAACTGTAAGCCACAGTTTCCCTTTTTAGTGGAGCAACACCTTGAAATGAGTTGGCATAATAAAGTAGCACTACTAGGACTACAACTAATCCTAAACTCATTGCTTTTGCCAAATGTAATAAATAGCGACGACGGTTCATGAACTTGTCTCATGTTGTGGTGTATGCAATATACACACAAAGTCAACAGTTTCATGAATTATTTCGGATTAACGAGGCAACTGGCATAGCCAAGGATTTGTTGTCCATCTTGTAAATCGGAAGGGGTGGGTTGCCAACCTCGACCTAGGCGATGGTCTAAGAGTTCTTGGGGTGTCGGTTGTTCTTTCCACACGACAACTGCCGTGATTGCACCAAGTCAAGTTGAGTCGTAGGCAAGTATCCAATCCTCATATGTCACTAAAATATCGGTTGTGAATTCATCCTGTTGAGTCATATCAAGCAAGGTGGCAGAGGAGTCTGTCTCGATCCATGTGAGAAGGTCTTCTAGAGATGAATAGGAGACCTTCTCTTTGAGATGCGACACATCACTATCCACAGTTGGATGAACAAGGACTTCCATCAGAGTTTAACCAAAACGCAGATGAACAATACGTGAGGGGGTGTTCCGTAAATCTGCGAGAGGCACCCCCCACTCAATTGGTAAGTCCAACCACCGCGCTTGATAGCGATCAAAGACAGAAATATCTTTAAGGTAGTGAATCTTAGGATGCCAATTGGCAATCATCTCGGTGTGGCGAATTCCCCACTTAAACTTCGCTTGGGTGCTGGCAACGGCTTGATAATCTTGAGTTTTTTGTGCCATCGACTGTCCAATTGCTTCAAGAAGCATTTCGGATTGTGGGAAACTTTCTGCTAGAGCTGTGAGAACCATTTTCACATCCGCCTCATCGAAATATATAAACAAGCCTTCTGCAACAAAGAGAGCAGGTGCGTATTGAACTTCATCGAGCCATGTCATATCGAGGACGGATTTGGTGAGGAAGCGATGGCGGGGTGGCGACTCGTTAAGAAACTTTCGGCGGATGTCCATGGATTCAGGGAGATCGAGGTCAATCCAGTGAATAGTCCCATTGTCTAGTCGATAGAAGCGTGCGTCTAAGCCTGCGCCCAAATTAACAATCGTGCCGTTGGGGTGACGTTGTATGAAATCTTGCGCCAACTCATCGAGAATTTCTGTCCGTATTGCTACACCTAAGTTCGATGGATGGTCCTCTTCAAAAACGGAATAATCATAGTCAATCGCTTCAATGGCTTGGATGGCATATTCATCGTGGATAATCCCATCATCGCGTAGGCTTTCGGCATAGCGACCATAGAGTGGGACGAGCAAGGTGCGGGGGGCACCTACGAGCTTATCAACGGAATGTTTGTCAGGCATTTGGTCTCCTATTGATGATGAGCTTGCAAGCTACGAACCGACAAGGGCTTTTCTCGCAGACGTTTAATGGCTTGGAGCATGGCGGTTGCCGCGCTGAGCGTCGTCACAATAGGTATATCATATTGATGAGCAGTATTGCGAATCAGGTTGCCATCTGAGTGCGCTTGTCCGCCACGTGGGGTGTTGATAATCAGCTCAATTTTGCCCTGTTGAATGGCTTCGGCAACATGCGGAGACCCTTCGCTGACTTTGTTGATAACTTCGACAGGGAGATCAAATCGTTTTAACCAGTCTGCTGTGCCTTCGGTTGCTATGAGTTGAAAACCCAATTGATGAAAGTCGCGCGCGATTTTGCCGACCACACCTTTATCAAAGAGATTCACACTGATAAAGACCGTCCCAGATTGCGGCAGAGAGGTATATACGGCTAACTGTGATTTGGCGAAGGCATGACCAAAACTTGAGGCGTGTCCCATGACTTCCCCTGTGGAGCGCATCTCAGGACCCAGCCGTGCATCGACACCGGGGAATTTGACAAACGGTAAGACAGCTTCTTTCACAAAAAAGCCATCGACTTTCGGTTCTTCCGTGAAGTTCAAATCGACGAGTGATTTGCCAGCCGAGATTTGAGCGGCATATCGCGCGAGGGGGTGTCCGGTGGCTTTGCTAATAAAGGGAACTGTTCGGCTCGCGCGCGGGTTGACCTCTAGCACATAGACCACATCATCGCTAATGGCGAATTGGATATTGAACAGCCCTTTCACACTCAAGCTCTCACCAATACGTTGGGTGTAATCACGGATAATATCCAGATGAAAGTAACTCACTTTATAGGGTGGTAAGACGCAAGCCGAATCTCCACTATGCACCCCCGCTTCTTCGATATGTTGCATAATCCCGCCGATGGTGACCTGTTCGCCATCACACAGCGCGTCCACATCAATTTCAACGGCATCATCTAGAAACTGGTCAATGAGAATCGGCAAGCCTGCCCATTCCGTGTTGGTCTCTAGCCATGATCGAAGCATCGTCTCATCGAAGGCAATCGTCATACCCCGCCCACCCAATACAAAACTTGGACGGACGAGGACGGGATAACCAATCGACTCGGCGGCGACAATGGCATGATCTAATGTCGTGACGGTTGTCCCATTGGGTTGTGGAATATTGAGATCATTTAATAGGGCGTTGAAAGATTGGCGATTTTCGGTCAGTTCTATCGTATCGACTGACGTTCCCCAAATCGGCGCGCCTGCGTCGGCTAAACCGCGAGCTAAGTTCAAAGGAGTCTGCCCGCCAAACTGCACGAGAATGCCATCGGGTTTTTCTTTATGAACAATGTTTAAGACATCTTCGATCGTTAGTGGCTCGAAGTAGAGTCGGTCTGCAGTATCGTAATCGGTGCTGACGGTTTCCGGATTGCAATTGACCATAATCGTCTCATAGCCAAGTTCCTTCAGTGCGAAGCAGGCATGGACGCAACAATAATCGAATTCAATGCCTTGCCCAATGCGATTGGGTCCGCCACCGATAACCATCACCTTTTGTTGTTGGGTGGGTTCGGCTTCATCGTCTTGCTCATAAGTCGAATAGAGATAAGGCGTATGCGCTTCAAATTCGGCGGCACAGGTATCCACTCGATAATAATTGGGATTCACCCCCAACTCCCGACGATGGTTTCGGACTTCGGTTTCAGCGATATTCAAGAGTTGTGCGAGATGAGCATCCCCGAAGCCATAGCATTTGAGCTTGAGGAAATCATTTGCATCCAATTGAGAGAGTGCCAGCTTCTTGCTGAGGATAGTCTCTTGTATTTGCATGATATCGACCATTTGCTGGACGAACCACGCATCAAAGCCTGTTGTTTCGGTGATTTCTGCGAGTGGTGTCCCTTGATGCAACGCAGATGCCACTTGGAAGAGTCGTTGTGCAGTGGGGACACGGAGGGCTTGTGTGGAGGTGTCTGCGAGTTGACTGCCAAAGCCCATGACACCAATATCGAGTGACCGAATGCCCTTTTGCAGTGCCTCGGGGAAGGTGCGTCCGATTGCCATGACTTCTCCGACGGCTTTCATCTGCGGACCTAGAACCTCATCAATCCCAGCGAACTTCTTAAAATCCCAGCGGGGAATTTTGACAACGACATAATCTAAGGATGGCTCAAAGCTCGATGGTGTGACACGGGTGATGTCATTCGGTATCTCGTCGAGGGTGAATCCAACAGCGAGGAGGGCGGCGATTTTGGCGATGGGGAATCCGGTTGCTTTGCTGGCGAGGGCAGATGAGCGGGAGACACGCGGATTCATCTCAATGACATAGACTTCTCCTGTGGCGGGGTCGATGGCGAATTGGACATTGGCTCCACCGGTTGCGAGACCAACTCGTTCCAAGACACGTCGGGCGATATTCCTCAGGCGTTGATACTCTTTGTCTGTCAGTGTTTGTGCGGGTGCGACTGTGATGCTATCGCCTGTGTGGACTCCCATCGGGTCAAGATTTTCAATCGTACAGACCACCACGAAGTTGTTCTGATGGTCTTGCATGACTTCGAGTTCGTATTCTTTCCAACCGAGTAGACTCCGCTCGACCAAGACCTCTTGTACTGGGCTTTGTTTCAAACCACGCTCAACAATGCTATTGAGTTCAGCTGCATTATACGCCACGCCACCGCCTGAGCCACCCAAAGTAAAGGAGGGACGAATCAGTACGGGGTAACCGAGTTCATTAGCGACTTGGCGCGCTTCCTCTAGTGAACCGACGATTTCACTGGTTGGAGAGGGAATACCCATCTCTTCCATTGCGTCTTTGAAGAGCTTGCGGTCTTCGGCAAGTTCGATGCTATCTGTTCGCGCGCTGATGAGTTCAACATTATGCCGTGCAAGGATGCCCAGCTTTTCTAACTCTAAGGCGAGGTTGAGTGCGGTTTGTCCGCCGACGGTGGGCAGGATCGCATCGGGTTGTTCCTGCTCGATAATACGCTCACAGATTTCTGGAATCAGCGGTTCGATATAGGTGGCATGGGCAAAGTCGGGGTCGGTCATGATGGTGGCTGGATTGGAATTGACCAAGACCACGCGATACCCCTGCGCACGCAAGACTTTAGTGGCTTGCACACCACTATAATCAAATTCACATCCTTGCCCGATGACAATGGGACCCGACCCCAAAATCATAATCGTTTCAATATCCGTGCGTTTCGGCATCGGCGAGTTTACTCCGTTTTCGTTGTCAGCGATTGCTGGACTTGCTGGACAAATTCGTCAAATAGGTAGAGCGAGTCATGCGGTCCCGGTGAGGCTTCAGGATGGTATTGCACACTGAACGCACGTAAATTGGGATGACGAATGCCTTCAATGGTTTGGTCATTCAAATTGATATGGGTGACTTCTGCACCAGACAGTTGACTATCGGGACTGACAACAAATCCGTGATTATGTGCGCTGATTTCGACTTTATCTGTCATTAGATTTTTGACGGGCTGGTTGCCTCCACGATGTCCAAAGCGCATTTTTTCGGTTGTACCACCCATGGCTAGGGCAAGGATTTGGTGTCCTAAACAAATCCCAAAGAGGGGAACTTGTCCTAAAAACTCCCGCACGCTTTGAATCGCATAGGTCACAGCAGAGGGGTCGCCGGGTCCGTTGCTGAGGAATACACCAGCCGGAGACATCGCCAAGACTGCACTTGCTGGAGTCTGTGCGGGAACAACGGTGACGCGCAAGCCACGATCATGGAGCATGTTGAGGATATTGTGCTTGATGCCGAAGTCATAAGCGACAATCAGCGGACGTTCTCCACTTAGCTTTTGTCTTTTGTACCATTGCGGATCGCTGAGGGCTTCCCAATGATAGGGTGCATCACAAGTGACCACATCGACCAGATTCGCCCCAGAC
>JANQRM010000572.1 GCA_028284565.1 Anaerolineae bacterium
CCTGTTTCACTATTCCAGAAAATGAGAAAATATAATGAAATGGTTGCTACAATGTCGCCGTCGGGATTCAAAGCAACAGGACCGGAAAATTCAGAAATCGCAGGCAGGGTATGGATAATTTCACCCGTATCGAGATTCCAAATAATAGGCTCCATGCCATCTCTGCCCGATACTAAGGTCATCCCATCCGGGTGAATGGCAAGATAGCGATCTGCCCTATCCACGAAATGATTGATTAAGTCTCCTGTTTCGAGATTCCACACGGCTACCGTGCCATCAGTTGACGCAGTCACCACCTTCCGGTTATCTGGACTAACAACAAGATCAAAGATGGCGTTCTCATGTAACTCTAAACGATGAATTAGATGGTTAGTCTCTACATCCCAGATGATGAGGCTGTTATCTGCTTCTGGATCGAACTTAACTGTAACGCCTTGTCCACTTACATAGCGTCCACCGCCACCAACAATATATTGTCCGTCGGAACTAACATCGAGTCCCCAAATTTCTTGTTCATGTCCTTCAAGACGTTGGACTTCTAGGTTGGAATCCGTCGCCCAAAGCATGAGACTCCCATCATTCATAGTCGATATTACGTGACCTCCGCTCGAACTAATTGCAATCGCACGAGTTAAACTCGGAGCTTTTGCATATTCATGAAGGACTGTACCTTCCTGTAGTTCGAGAAGTAGCATTCTTCCATCACTGAGGACTGTCACCATTTGTTGCAAATCGAAACTGAATGATGCCAAAAGAATCGTTGAATCTGACAAGGCAAAAAGCACCTCTTGGTTGTGTGATAGTAAATCGATTTGTAAAATGCTCGCTGATTCAAGACTTGTAATGATAGAGTGTCCATCTTGACTGAAGTCGATGGCACGGATATCACTTCCTAGATCAAGCGGAGATGCCAATTGCACCAATTGATCGCCATTGAATTGCCAGTGTGTGACTACAGATTCAGTCACAATCACAACTTGTTCCTCATCCGGACTGATACGAATGTCCGACACCCATCCTCTCGGTATCCGCAAGGTCGTTATTACTTGCCCCGATTCGGTATCCCAGAGGATGACTTCTCCGCTTGGACAGTCTGTAGCAACCTCGATACAACTACCCGATAGCAAACGCTTTCCATCGGCACTCAATGCAACAGAGGTTACATTCGTGCTATGCCCGACAAACGTCTGAACTACTTCGCCTGTTTGAAGGTCCCAAAGGATGATGGTATTGTCATTGCTGGCAGATACTGCAAAGGATCCATCAACCATAAATTCAAGTTCGTTTATTTGCCCCGTATGCCCTTCCAGACGTAAGGCAATTTCCTCAGAAGTCAGGTTCCAAAGGTAGACTGAACCATCTAACGACCCTGAAAGGGCAAGATTTGCCGACGGATGATAAGCAACACTCGTCGCATTATTCGCATGACCTTCTAATCGACGTTTAGCGAGATTCTGTTTGGTGATGTCAAACAACACTCGATAGGCTTGATCGGGGGAATTATCAAATTGCACAGCCTCAACCGCCAGTGCGTGACCCAAAAAGATATCTCCGTCACGTACAGCTTCTAAGGCAGAGCTTGCAAGAAATAAACTTCGACTTTCATTGGCACGCTGATTGGCAATCACTAGGTTTGCATCACTGGTAGCTCGTGCCGATTCAGCTTGATTACGCTCGTTAAACGCTACAAGCGATAATCCGCCTGCTAAAATGGTTGCCATCGCAAAGACTGTGGCTAATCCCCGCAGGAAGTTACTAGAGCGACGTTCTAGCTGAGCTTCACGGGCTTTTCGTTCAGCATCCAACCGTTGTCGAGCTTCTGTGTCAGCAATGCTTTCATCAATGAACTGCTGTTCAAGTGGTGTCAGTGCCATTTCGCTCATCTCACGCCATCTTTTTACCTGTTCAAGGCGCGAGCCTCGTAGCAAATAGCTGAGGTCATGGTTGTTCAATTGCCATTCGTCAGCCGCCCGTGCCACTTGTCGCTCCTGCTTAATATCATCACGCGATGTATTGAGCCAATCACGCAATCTTTCCCATTCGCGTAAAATCGCCTCATGTGCGACTTCGACTGTCGGTTGGCGTGTCGCTGGGTCATTATCCAATGATAGCAAGCGCGATTCAGCATACAAATCAATCACTGCGTCCATGAAGTCTGATTCGGATGCAAGTTCCAACAATTCCGTGCGCTCAATCCGCCGACGAGTATCTTCTGCCCCCTCCCCCAATGTGACCAAGCGCAAAAACATCTGACGAATCAATTCCTGTTGTGGCTCGTCTTGCTCCAAATACATCTCATCGGCGCGGTTCGCCAGTGCGCCACCTGTCTTCCCAATGGCTTGATAGGCGGCTTGCGTCAGGATTCGTCCTTCGCGCCGCTCAAACAATTCCGTTAAGGCGTACTGCAATAATGGCAACGCCCCCGGTTGATAATGCACGTCCGCAACAATTCGGCTCACTAATCCCTCTTCAAAACTCACGCCGACTTGATGCGCCGGTTCACCAATGGCGCGCTCCAATTCTTCTGCATTCAGCGGGAGGACGGTTTCAATGCGATTGCGAATCAAATCCCCAAAGCCGGGATATTGAAGCGGACGGTCATAATAATCGGCCCGCAAGGTCACGATGATACGGACGCGACTACGGCTATCTGTAATAGTGTGATGAAGCAAGTCGAGAAAATATTGTCGCTCGTCCTCGCGCTCGACCAAGGTAAAGATTTCCTCAAACTGATCAATCGTAATCAACAATTCGCTTCCATCATCGGGTAAAATGATCTCCGCCACCCGCAATAGTCCATGCGAATCGCGTTCCAGTTGCTCACGCAGATTCACGCTGCGGTCCCCCGCCACCCGATACAAAGCAACTTCCAGCTCATCGAGTGGACGTTTGCCCGGAATAAAGTCAATCACATACCAATGATCCGATCCGTCGAGGTCGCCACGCCACAATGCCGGAATCAACCCCGCCTTGACCAAGCTCGACTTCCCACTCCCACTCGGACCAATCACTGC
>JANQRM010000578.1 GCA_028284565.1 Anaerolineae bacterium
GTGTCGGTAAAGCGCGCGCTGTCCCCGATAGCATCCGTAAAGCATCGGAGCGCGCTCGCCGCAACATGACCCGCGTATCCTTGACAGGTGGCACAGTGCCTCACAAGGTCACTGGACGCTATGGTGGCGCACGAGTTCTCATCAAGCCCGCCGCCCCCGGTACCGGTGTGATTGCAGGTGGTGGTGTGCGTGCTGTACTAGAAGTAGTTGGTGTTCGCAACATCCTCACCAAAAGTCAAGGTAGTGCAAATCTGTTGAATGTGACCCTGGCGACTCTGGATGCACTCAAACAACTGCGTAGCCCGGAACTCCTCGCCAAGATGCGTGGGAAACCTGTGCATACCGTTTCTCCCGTCTGGGAACGTCGCGGTAAGGGAGAGGATGCGGATGAGTAAGCAAATCAAAATCACCCTCGTGAAGAGTCCCATTGGGTATAACAAAAAGCAAAAAGCGACTGTCTGGTCACTTGGGCTTCGGAAGATGCACTCCAGTGTTGTGTTGACTGAAACGCCTCAAGTGCGTGGGATGGTCAATGCTGTCAGCCACTTGGTATCCGTCGAAGACGTCGAAGGCGAAGCGTAGCAACGAAGGTTTGGAAAGGAGAGGTATTCCTCATTGATTGAGTGATGCCAATATGCGATGAAATTACATGATTTGAAACCAACCCCCGGCTCCAAGAAACGACGTAAACGTGTTGGGCGTGGGATTGCGGCAGGAAAAGGGAAAACTGCGGGTCGTGGACACAAAGGACAAGGCGCACGCTCTGGTGGAGGCAAAGGTCCCTACTTTGAAGGTGGACAATTGCCCCTCGTCCGTCGTCTGCCCTTCAAGCGCGGGTTCACGAATCTCTTCCGCATCGAATATCAAGAAGTTAATGTCGATATGCTCGACAACCGTTTTGATGATGGTGCTGTCGTAAATGGCGAAACGCTTGTCGAAGTCGGTTTGGTGCGCGATGCTGATGAGCCGATTGCTGTTTTGGGACGTGGTGAACTCAGCAAGAAACTGACGGTTCATGCTCACCGCTTCACCAAAAGCGCAGAAGAAAAAATTACCAATGCAGGTGGCTCTATAGAGAAGCTCGAACTCAAGATTACCGGCGCGCACGCCACCGTCAAGAAATTGCGTAAAGAAGAACGCGAAAAAATCCTGAACAGTTAATCCCGAGGTTGTCTGGTTGTGGAGGCGGGGTCGCTTCCCATCGACAACCTTTTACTTTTGTGTAATCATTAGGCTGTTGGATGTAGGTTGTTTCTGTTTTAAGAAGATACGATTGAGGCGATTATGTTAGAGGCGTTACGCAATGCCTTCCGCTTACCCGACGTGCGGAACAAGCTCCTATTTACGGGTCTCATCATCCTGATTTATCAGGTCGCGACCAATATCCCTGTTGTCGGGGTGGATCGCGTGGCAGTTTCCACTTTGTTGAGTGGAGATAGTAGTGTCGGGAACTTATTGAATGTCCTGAACTTGTTGTCTGGTGGTGGGATTGCCAACTTCAGCGTCCTTGCGAATGGCGTGTATCCCTACATTACTGCGTCTATTATCTTCCAATTGCTTGTACCAGTTGTGCCCGCCTTGGAAGCTATCCAACGCG
Organism: Anaerolineae bacterium; assembly: GCA_028284565.1. The sequence goes on from JANQRM010000578.1 coordinate 1,598, forward strand.
AACCAGGTGGACAAGAGAAAATCCAACGTTATACCTACTATGTCTCCATTCCGATGGCGATTTTGCAGTCTCTAGCACAAATCAGCATCTTTAATGTCGGTCTGCTTACCAGCGGCGCAGGTGGCGAGATTATCCCCGGCTTTGGTTCAGACTTATTGCTCACGGCGGCAGTGATTGCGTCGATGACCGCAGGAACCATGTTTGCCATTTGGCTTGGTGAGTTAATTACCGAACAAGGTATCGGTAATGGTATTTCCATCATCATCTTCGCGGGTATTGTCTCTCAAGCCCCATTGAGCTTGGTCAACCTGATTACATCCAACCCAGAACGTGTTGTCTACAACTTGGTGCTGTTCGTGGTCATTGTGTTGGTGAGTACAGTCGCGGTGGTGCTGGTTCAAGAAGGGGTCAGGCGAATACCCGTACAATATGGTCGTCGTGTGCGTGGGCGCAAGCAATTCAGCCAACCCGGTGGATTCATTCCCTTGAAAGTTAATCCGGTGGGCATGATTCCCTTGATTTTCTCGCAGGCGATTATCACCTTTCCCGCTGTGATTGCCAGCTTATTCCCCGCCGGACCATTAGGCGATAGCATCCAGCAGACCTTTGGCAATCAGGAAGGCTTGGTCTATTGGGGAACATTCTTCTTGATGACAGTGGGCTTTACCTTCTTCTATTCGGATGTGATGGTCGGCAACCAGAATCTGGCAGAAACCCTGCAACGTAATGGTGGCTTTATTCCCGGCATTCGCCCGGGTAAACGCACACAGGATTACATTGTCCGTGTGACACGACGCATTACCTTCGTCGGTGCGGTCTTCTTGGGAATTATCGCCGTGATTCCGGGCATTGTCGATTTCGTAAACGGAATTCTCTTCCCGCTAGAACAGGTTGGTGGGAGTAGTACGATCAATGCGGGTGAAGTTCTGACAGGTGCGGGTTTGATTATCGTGGTTGGTGTGGTTATTGATACGCTTCGCCAACTCGAAGCACAACTCGTTATGCGGAATTACGAAGGCTTCATGCGCTAAAACCTTCAAGACGTATGTTAATGAGAGTCGGTAAGACAACCGACTCTTGTTTTCTTAGTTAGAAGTATAGGTTTTTTGCGAACAAACCTAATCAAAAACAGGCAATAACCATCATCAGTCCACAAGGACTGATATTGTTGTGGAAGGACAGTCTCGTGGGTCTCTATATCATTATCATGGGTGTGCAAGGCGCAGGTAAAGGTGTCCAAGCCCAATTCATCAGCGCAACCTATAACATTCCGCATGTTTCGACAGGTGATTTATTCCGTGCGATGAAGACTCGAACTGATGACTTTGCGCGGAAGGTTCAAGACATCATGGCATCGGGTCGCCTCGTCAGCGATGATGACACGAATAAAATGGTTGAGGAACGTCTTGCTCAGGACGATGCCCAAAACGGGGTGATCTTAGATGGTTATCCACGCAACGAAATTCAAGCTGACTTCCTTTCCGATTTATTAGCAAAAAAAGGTGAAGGGGTTTCTGCGGTTCTCTTATTAGAATTGGATTTATACACCGCTTTTAAGCGGGCGTTTGGTCGGGTTACAGGAGCAGATGGCCAGAGCTACAATATCTATACCAACAATGACGACTTAAAAATTGATACGGTTAAACATCCCGATGGTAAATTTCCACCGCGGATAGATGTAAGCTTAGAATCTACAGGAGTAACTCTCAAACGTCGCCCCGATGATGCGAATGCTGTGGCTGTTATCAAGCGCATTGACACCTATTTGGAAACAACTCAACCGCTAATTGAATATTACGAAACAAAAGGATTGCTCCAACGTATTAATGCAGGACAATCCATTGAAGCCGTTAGCCGTGAAATCCAGTCCATCATAGAACGAGTTAGCCAGTAACAAAGCACTATGTCCGTCTTACTCAAAACCACCGACCAACTTGATACCATGCGGGAAGCAGGCAGAATCGTCGCCCAAGCCTTACAAGCCATGCGGGCAGCGGTTCAACCCGGCGTGAGTACTCAAAAGCTGGATACCATTGCAGAAACGGTATTACGGGATCATGGTGCAACTCCTGCATTTCTGAATTACCAACCCAATCCCAAACGCCCCCCTTTTCCATCGACGATTACCGCGTGTATCAATGAGGAATTGGTGCATGGGATTCCGAGTGACGACCGTATCTTACAGGAAGGCGATATTATCAGCCTTGATGTGGCATGCTTTCATGAGGGGATGGTTGGGGATGCCGCTTTCAGCATGGGAGTCGGTGAAATTCCGCCAAGTGTGCAACGGTTGTTAGATGTCACGGAGCAATCCCTCTACGCCGCAATCGAAGCCTCTGTCATCCCCAATATGGTCAGTGATGTTGCCAAAGCCACCGCCAAATATGCGAATAAACATGGCTATAGCGTTGCCCGTGAATATACCGGACATGGGGTGGGATTCAAGATGCACGAACCACCACAAGTCCCTAATTGGTGGCCCCGTAAAAAGCGCAATGATGGTTGGGACGACTTTCCCCTACAGGAAGGGATGACCTACGCCATTGAACCCATGCTCATTGCCGGGCGGGACGAATTAGAAGAACTTGACGATGGTTGGACAGTCGTAACCAAAGACGGCTCCTTGTGCGCCCATTTTGAACATACCATTGCTATTACCGATGGTAAACCGATGATTCTAACCTTGTTATAGGCTGGAATTCACGGTAGACAATCAATGAGTTTTCTGATATTATTCTGCGTTTGTTAGGAATGAAGAGAGGACAGCAAAAATCATGAAGGTTTCTGCCTCCATTAGACGACGTTGCCCCAAGTGTCGCGTCATTAAACGCAAAGGACGGGCAATGATTATTTGTAGTAATCCGAAACACAAACAACGTCAAGGCTAGTCCTTGAACGAAGCATTTGAGGAGTGAGTTATGGCGCGTATTGAAGGCGTTGACCTGCCGCGCAACAAACGAGTCGAGATCGCATTGACGTATATCTATGGGATTGGGCTGACGACCAGCCAACAAATCTTGGAACAAACCCAAGTTGACCCCAACATCCGTATCCGTGATTTGCCCGAAGCGGATGTGCAAAAAATCCGTGAAGTCATCAGTAGCATCACAACTGAGGGGGATTTGCGTCGTCAGAATCAGCTCAATATCAAACGTTTGATGGATATTAATAGTTATCGTGGTTTACGCCATCGTCGTCGTCTGCCAGCACGTGGACAACGTACACGCACTAATGCACGGACTCGGCGCGGTAAGCGTCAAACGGTTCCGGGACGTGGTCGCCGTCGGGGTGCAACCAAGAAATAGCCTCTATTTTTAAAAATTGAGGATGACATCTCAAGCCGTCTTGGGGTGTTTTGACATCGTTCATTAATCTGATACAATACTGCGCCCTATGCGACCTTTCCGTAGGGCGCGATGCAACAAAAGAGATAGCGGAGAATATTCATGGCACGAGCAAAACGCGGCACACGCCGGACAACTAAAAAAGTCGTCAAAAATATTCCTTATGGACAGACTCATATATATGCGACCTTTAACAATACCATTGTGTCGGTGACAGACCAATCGGGGAATGTCATCGCATGGGCAAGTGCAGGCACGTCTGGCTTCAAAGGCAGTCGGAAAAGCACCCCCTACGCTGCGCGGATGGCGGCACAAACCGCATCAGAAAGCGCGCAATCACATGGGATGAAAGAGGTCGATATTTTTGTGAAAGGACCGGGTCCGGGTCGTGAATCGGCTATTCGCTCGATTCAAGCAAGTGGGTTAAAGGTGCGTTCCATCACGGATGTCACGCCTGTCCCCCACAACGGTGTCCGTCCTCCCAAACGTCGGCGTGTATAAGGAGAACCCAACAGTATGGTCTACCCATCATCAACCCCTGTTCCAATTGATGAGGATGTAAATCTCGTAACCAAAGATATGGTGTTACCGCACAAGGTCGAAAGCCAAGCGGTGACACTCAATTATGGGCGTTTTGTTATTAGCCCACTCGAAGGCGGTTATGGACAAACGCTTGGTAATGCCCTGCGTCGTATTTTATTAGCATCGTTGCCCGGCGCGGCAGTGACCAGCATTCGTGTGTCCGATGTGCATCATGAATTCTCAGCAATTCCGCACGTCCGCGAAGATATGACCCAACTTATTTTGCAGGTCAAACAATTGCGCCTGACCTTGCACGGAGTCGAGAGTGCGCGTCTCCGCCTGAACCAACGGGGTGAAGGCACAGTCACCGCTGCTGACATCTGGCATCCCCCAGAAGTAGAAATCGAAAACCAAGATTTATATCTCTTGACAGTTGATTCAGCAGATGCTGACATCGAAATTGAATTTGAGGTCAAAGCTGGACGCGGTTATAGTCCAGCTGAAGAGCGTGGTCGCTTGCCGATTGGTGAGTTACCCGTTGATGCGATTTTCAGCCCCATCCGTCGCGTCAATTACACCGTCGAGAGTGCACGTGTCGGACAATTGACGGACTACGACAAGCTAATTATCGAAATCTGGACTGATGGCACGATTCGTCCAGAAGAAGCACTCAGCCAAGCCGCACAAATTATGATGCATCATCTGGCTGTGATTAGCGGTGTGGATGTCGATAGTATTGATGTCCAAGTCGCACCCGAAATTCCAGAAGATCAAGGGGTTCGTCCTCCACTCTACGACAAGCCCATCGAAGAACTTGATTTGAGTGTGCGTGTCTTTAACTCCCTCAAGCGGACAGGTATCACCTCCGTCGGGGATGTATTGGATATGCTCCAACGTGGGAATGACGCAATGCTCGCCATCCGCAACTTTGGGGAAAAATCCTTGGATGAACTCGAAGAGAAATTGCGCGAAAAAGGCTATCTTAACGACGACAGTGAAGAAGAAGGCGACGAATAGAGTCGCCTCTTGCAAGTTTGAAGTGAGGACGCATCATGCGACATCGTAAAAAAGGCAAAAAGCTCGGACGTTCATCTGCCCACCGTAAAGCGTTACGGCTCAATTTAACCATGGCGTTGTTCGAGCATGGTCGCATCGAGACGACCTTCGCCAAAGCTAAATTTGTACAGGGTCATGTTGAAAAGATGATCACACTGGCGAAAAACGGATTGGCAAAAGCCGAAGCACAAGGAGATGATTCCATCGCGCTTCATGCCCGTCGCCTCGCCGCCAGCCGTCTCAATAACAGCCGTGTGATGGTGCAACGCCTATTCGATGAGATCGCCCCCCTCTATTCAGAACGTCCTGGCGGGTACACACGAGTGCTTAAACTCGGTCCCCGTAAAGGCGATAACGCAGAGATGGCACTGATTGAATTGGTTGATTTCGAGGCAGAAAATTAATCAGCCTATTGAAGAGATAGCATGACACGCTATCGAGCAACCTTGGCTTACGATGGGACTCATTATCAAGGGTTCCAACGGCAAGCGCGTGGGATACCCACCATCCAAGGAGCAGTTGAACAAGCGATCCAAACCGTGACCGGACAGGAGACAACTGTTTTGGGCGCGGGACGTACCGATACTGGTGTACACAGTCGCGGACAGGTCATTGCTTTCGATGTCGATTGGAAGCATACGGACGAAGCATTGCTCAAGGCAATCAATCATCATTTGCCCGATGACATCGCTCTCCAGACCCTCTGCCAGCATCCCAATTTCCACCCCCGCTATGATGCACTGTCACGCACTTATCGCTACTGTCTCCATCATGCGCCGATTCGACAGCCTCTATTGAACCTGCGTGCATGGCATATCTTCGGTAAATTAGACCGCGAGTCCATGCAAACAGCGTCTCGCCTTCTCATCGGTGAACATGACTTTGCAACCTTTGGGCAACCCCCACAAGGAAGCACCAGTACGGTTCGTGAGGTTTATGCCTCACATTGGGAGGATAGTTCAGCCAATGGCGATGAGCTATTCATCTACCATGTTGAGGCAACCGGTTTTCTCTATCATATGGTTAGGCGAATTGTCGGGCTGTTGGTGCAAGTCGGTTGGGGTAAGTACACGGTCACGGAATTTGAAACGATTTTTCGTCAAGCGGATGTCACAGCGTTGCGCGTCTTAGCACCAGCACATGGCTTGACATTGGAAAAGGTGACGTATCCAGAACGGCAAATTGCCGAATAAGACAAGAGGTAAAGATGAGACAAAAAATTCAATCCACATTTGTAACCAAACCCAAAGACATTGAACGTCGTTGGTGGGTGGTGGATGCACAGGGGCAAACATTAGGTCGTCTTGCATCCAAAATCTCCCCTTATCTCACGGGGAAGAATAAGCCCATCTACACACCCAACCTTGATGTGGGTGATTATGTGATTGTCATCAACGCAGAAAAAATCCACGTCTCCGGCAGACGCTTGGATGAAAAATTATACTATCGTTATTCGGGCTATATGGGTGGCTTAAAGTCCCGCACACTGCGCGAACTGCTCGAAAAGTTCCCAGAACGTGCCGTACAATACGCTGTCAAAGGCATGTTACCTAAAGGCGTTCTCGGACGGGAGATGCTCGGCAAGCTCAAGGTCTATGCGGGAAGCGAACATCCCCACACCGCCCAACAACCCGAAGTTTTGGAATTTTAGGGAGAAACTAGATGTCTGTACAATATTATGAAGGCATTGGTCGTCGCAAAGCCGCTAGCGCACGTGTTCGCCTCTTTCCCGGTGGCACAGGTAAAATGACCATCAACGATAAAGAAGCATCCGATTATCTGCCCCGTGCAGGTGATGTGGAAGCCTTCCTTGAACCCCTGCGCGTCGTCGGGCAAGAACGCCAATACGACATCAGCGTGCATGTCAAAGGTGGCGGAATCAGTGGGCAACGTGATGCCATCAAGTTGGGTATTGCTCGTGCTTTGGTTAAAATCGATCCCGATCTAAAATCGGATTTGAAGGCAAAAGACCTGATGACCCGCGATGCCCGTGTGAAAGAACGGAAGAAGCCCGGTCTTAAACGCGCTCGTAAAGCACCGACCTATACCAAACGTTAAGCAGGTCGCATCAATCAGATTGTACTCGCAAGGCAAGTCCCAATTCACGGCTTGCCTTCTTGTGTTTATGGAACAAGAGCAATATGGCTTTTGATAATTTCTCTCAAGTTAGGTTAGTGACGAACAAGTATGAAATTGACGACGCAATTTTTGGGATGGTAAGATATATCATTGAAGTCTATCAGGATGGAAACTATGAGGTCGAATTTTCAGATCAAGATGGCATTACTATCGCACAAATCGTTGTACAACATGATGAAATCGAACCTTCTACGAATAACGAAAAACTAATAACCAACAACTCAACCTCATGCTAATCACAAATCCTACCAAAATCACAGCCGATTGGCTCACCGAAAAGATGAAAGCGCAGGGCAACCTGCAGGTGGGCAAAGTAAAACGTATGTTTGTCAAAGATACTGTCTCGACTAAGCATAGCGAACTCTATTTCATCAACATCACCTATAGCGACTACCATAGCCTCCGCACGGCACCGGAACAAATCGTCCTAAAAATCCCTAAACCCGATAAAACGGCAACCGAGAAAGAAGTTCTGTTTTACGGACAGGTGAAATCAACGATGCAAGAAGCAGGAAGCAATACAAATGACCTTGCGTTATTGACCTGCTTTGATGCCTATCGAGATGAGGAAACAGGTGCATCTCATCTGGTATTAGAAGCGGTCTCCTCTAAATATCAATCTCACGATAATCCACCAAGTCCACGCCATGCTGAGCAAGTCATCGACACCTTTGCGACAATTCACGGCTTTTGGTGGGAACATGAGACATTAGCTGACTATGGACAATTACCCGATGAGGCTATCCTAGCCAGCCGACTTGCGCTCTATCAAGAGAAATTCGAGTCGATCAAGCAAGACACCCGCGCGCCACTCAAACCGCGTCAACAAGCGATACTTCAGACCATCAGCCATGCTATCCCCAATCAACGGCGAGAGAATCTACTTGCTCACAAACATATCACCCTGACACATCAAGACACCAACCATCTCAATATTCTCTATTCCCATGATGATGCTAAGTTGGTCGATTGGCAGAAACTCGGGATAAGTACTGGTACGGACGACCTTGCTTATTGGATTGCTTTCCACTGGTCACCAAGTAACCGCAAATCACTCGAAATGCCCTTGCTCCGACGCTATCATGAAAAACTCGTATCGTTAGATGTGGAAGATGTATCACTTGAAGCAATTCAAGCAGACTATCGCGCATCTATCGCAAATAGACTTGGCTTCATGCTGACACAATGGAAACCCGAACTCTACAAAGACAAGCTCTACTGGGCGCGCCTCCGCAACGGGCTTTTCGCCTATGACGATTTAGACTGCGATGAACTTTTCAATTAATATTGTGACAATTGCTTATGACACTCTATCTCACTCACATCCAATCACTAAGAACTCAAAACCAATGACCATCACCATTCTCGGATTAGGTCCCGGCGACATCAACGACCTCTCGCGTAAAGCATGGCAGTGTTTGGAGATAGCGAAGACAGTCTATCTCCGCACCACCCAACATCCCTGTGTGCGATACTTGCCCGCTGGTACGACCTATCACAGCTTCGATGACCTTTACGACACCATCGACAATTTCAGTGAGGTCTATGCCACCATCACCCAACGCATCCTCACCGAAGCAAAATCAAAGGATGTTGTCTATGCGGTTCCGGGTGACCCATTTGTCGGTGAATCGACCACTGCGCGCATCATCGAATCAGCCAAAGAAGCCAATATATCTGTTGCGGTTATTCATGGTATTAGCTTCATCGAACCCATGCTGAGGCAAGTCAACATCGACATCTTAGATGGCTTACAAATCATCGACGCTCTCCAAATCGCCGAAATGTATCATCCACCTCTCAACCCCGACTTTCCAGCAGTCATCGGACAAGTCTATAGTCAAGCTGTTGCCTCCAATGTCAAACTTACTCTGATGAACGAATATCCCGATGAATTCCCTGTCAAACTCATTCATAGTGCAGGGACAGATGGCTTTCATGTTGAAGATATTCCACTTTATGAGCTTGACCGAACCCAGCACATTAATCATCTCACCTCCCTCTACCTTCCTGCAATGGAACCCCTATCCAGCTTCCAATCGTTTCAGGATGTCATTGCCCATCTGCGCGCACCTGAAGGCTGTCCGTGGGATAGAGAGCAAACCCACGAATCTTTACGTCCATTTCTCATTGAAGAAGCCTACGAAGTCATAGAAGCCATCGACAATGACGATCCCAACGAACTCATGAAAGAATTAGGTGACTTGCTCTTGCAAATTGTCTTGCACACGCAGATTGCAATCGAGAACGGCGAATTCTACATGCATGATGTCCTGCGTCATGTCAACCAAAAAATGATCCGCCGACACCCGCATGTGTGGGGCGATGTGGATGTTGATGGGAATGCAGAGCAAGTCGTGACCAATTGGGAAGCCATTAAGCAACAGGAGAAACAAGCCAATGGAGAAGATAACCACTCTCTCTTGGGAAGTATTCCTAGACAAGCCCCTGCTTTGTGGGTTGCCTACAAATACACTGACAAAGCCGCCAAAGTAGGCTTCGATTGGGATAGTATAGATGGCGTAGAAGACAAAATTAAAGAAGAATTGCACGAAATCTTGCAAGCGGATACTCCACAAGAGAAAATCCAAGAAATCGGTGACCTCATCTTTGCCTTGGTCAATTGGTTACGCTGGCTCGGTGACGATGACCCCGAAAGCCTACTACGACAAACCAATGCCAAATTTTACCGTCGCTTCCGCTATATCGAAGAAGCCACCCATCGCAATGGCTCAAAACCCCTTGCCGACTATACTTTGCAAGAGATGGATTCCCTCTGGGATGAAGCCAAATCCCATGAGACTTAATGATTCTATGATATGATGTTGTCATATAATAGGATTCGTGAAGTAATGTTTGTGTTAATGGGGGATATTTTTTAATGGATACCGAGTTTTTAGAAAATCGCCTTTTTACCGCCATGCAAGAAGCCCACATACCGGGTATGGCAGTCGCAGTTATCGAAGCAGGCGATATTGTCTATCTCAACGGGTTCGGCTACACCAGTTCTGAAAATGGTAGTCGTCTACCCATCAACCGCAATACGCTCTTCCGAATTGGGTCGGTCACTAAACCTCTGACAGCTATGCTTATCATGCGCCTTGTGGAAGAGGGTAAACTTTCTCTCGATAAACCAATTGGAGATTATCTCCCTTGGCTAAAAATCCTTGACTATCGCGCAGACCGAGAAGTCACGCTACGGATGTTGTTGTCGCATGTTTCCGGCTTACCTACCCGATTAAGCTATCAGTCTCGCTGGTACAGCTTGCAGGATTATATTGAGCAAGTCATTCCCAATATCCGCTTCGTTGCACCACCCGGTATGCTCTATTACTATAGCAATCTGGGATACAATCTCGCCGCTTGTGTTGCAGAAGTTGTGACTGATTCAACTTATGCTGATTTGATGGATGAGTATGTCTTCTCTCCTCTGAAAATGAATGACACGACCTTTGATATTCTCGAAGCCATGACACACCCGCTAGCCCTCTCTCATGAGTTAGATGAAGAAGGTCGCGTCCAAGTCAAACGCCCCTTCATCGACAATCCCAATCAACATCCGGCTGGATTTGCCATGTCCTCTGTCATGGATTTAACCAGTTTCATGATGATGCAATTGCAAGATGGACGGTATGCAGGGGCACAAATTCTCTCACAAGAGAGTGTAAAAGCCATGCAAACCAAACAGGCAGAACGCTATGCCGCCCGCCAAGCTGGCTATGGCTTGGGCTTACGCAGTTACAATTACAAGGGTATTCGCCTGATTGGTCACAACGGTGCAATCCACAAATATGGTGCAATGATGTGGATGTGTCCAGATGAGCAGATGGGTGTCGCCATGCTCTACAATCGCGCCCCCAACTTCTGGGATACTGCCACAGAGATTATTCATGCAATCTTCGATAAAACCTTGAATCTAACTCGCACCGAAGAGGTCAGCACCGTTCCCATGCGCCCAACAATGTGGGAAGGCTATACAGGAACCTATCTGGGAGACCGTGTAGGCTTAGTCCAAATCATTGCCTCCGATAAGTATCTCAAAGTGCAAGTCAACGACCAAGCACCGCTACTCTTAGTCAACACCAAAGATAACATCTATATGGCACTCCTTGATAATGGCAAACGTCTCGCTGTCGCCTTCCCCGAAGAGGGCTATATCATGGTCAATGGAGAGATGTGCAAACGCTTTGACTACATGATTCAGAATGTCACCATCCCCGAAAAATACGAAGGTGTGTTCGTCGGCGATTTAGACACCTACAAGCTCCAAGTGGGCATGGACAGACTCTATCTCACATCAGAAGATGAACGCCGAGAGTTTCCTTGTATCCCTGTTGGAGACAAGTTGTTTGCCTGTGATTTAGGGACGCTTGAATTCCGCAGTGATGACATGCTTGTTTGGGCAAATGCCTTTGAATTCACACGACAAACCGAGTCGAAGCCCATCCTGCCTCATCCCGTTTAAGGATGACGGACTCACCGCAGACACTTGAGGGATTCATTTCAATCTTGGCGGCTCTACAAGCAGGGAGTCGCCCCATCCACCAATTGTTCATCCACGACAAAAAAAGGTATGACAAACGCTTAGCATTCCTGCGTCACCGTGCCGAAGAACAATCCATTCCAGTTGACTATGTTTCAACAGACACATTAGCTAGCTACACGGAAGGTCAATCTCATGGCGGAGTCGTTGCCCTTGTCGGAGAGCGTCAGTTTGTTTCGTTAACCGACCTCATCCCAACT
>JANQRM010000638.1 GCA_028284565.1 Anaerolineae bacterium
CTGTCAAATCGGGCGCAGGCGTAGAAGTCGGAAAGGGAGTCGGCGTATCCTCGATGAAGAGCAAGCGAGCGGCAACCCAGCCCTCACTGCCATCTTCTAAGCGAATATTGAACCAATCTCCAGCGGCATTTTGCCCGATTATCGTCACACCTGTGCCGGGAGCTACGGATTCAAAGGCATTAAATGTCACCCCCGGACCGTCTCTCACATTCACCCGTTGGATGGATTGAACAATCCCCACTATCGTCGGGGTCAACGTCGGCTCTGGTGATAGGGTCGCTGTTGGAGGCGGGGATGTCTCGGTTGGGGTAAAGGTGAAGGTTGGCAGCGGGGTACGGGTGGGTACAGGAGTCGCTGTGAAGCGTGGGGTTTGGCTCACAATCGGCAACAGAGTCGAAGTCGGTTCGATGTCTTCTACTGCCGCATCTTGGGGCGTATTACAGCCTGCCAAAATCACTGTGATGATGAGTACCCAAAAGCCAAGTTGTCGTCGAGTCACCATATGCCCTCATATTTACAGTCCACAATCCTGCCTATTTTACACCGCAGGGATTGAAAGTGCAGGTACTTCCCCCTAAAGTTGGGGAGTCGTCAGGTTGTTATTATAGTGGAGCGCAATGCTTACGCAAAATCCCATTCATCTTATCATTGCTATATGTTTTGTGATGATTAGCCCGATTCTTGCTCAGGATGACGGTCTCGAACCTGATGTCCCTGTGACAGTTGAACTGGGTGATTCGCCTTTTTGGTTGTCATTTGAGGGTAATCAGGGAGACCGAGTGACGATTACGACTGGGACTGTCAATGCTGAATCACCTGTCGATACGACCTTAGAATTGCTCTCGCCGGATAATCAGCGACTGGCTTATGCGGATGATGTGCTTCTTGATGACGGCACATGGGATAGTCACGCTCAGTTAGTTGCCATCGACTTGCCTGAAAGTGGAACTTATCTTCTTCGGGTGGATAGTTTTAATGGGGTGAGTGAAGGTGAAGTTGAGGTACTGCTAGTCATAGATGATTTATCTCTCACTATTATAGACGAGGACAATATCACAACTATTCAGGCGACCATCAAGCAAAATGAAGTCATACAAATAGAACAATTCTTTGAAGCGGATAGCGACATTACCGTTCGCGTAAAGGATGTGTCAGGTCAACTTGACCCTGTGCTAATTATTAGAGATACGGACGGTACAATTCTCCACGTCAGCGATGACCACAAGAGCGATACCCTGACGCTGAATCGGCTGGATGCCCAACTGACCTTTGTTGTGCCAGATGACGGGGATTACATCATCGAAATTCGTGATTATTTGGGTCATGCAGGCGCGCTTGAAGTGTTGATTATCTCTTGACGATGCGCCCAAAATTGCGTATGATGTTGGTCTAACTTGTACCTGTAGCTCAGCGGATTAGAGCACTTGTCTACGGAACAAGGGGTCGGGAGTTCGAATCTCTCCAGGTACGCACACAAGCAGTCAGCATCTTGCTGGCTGTTTTTATTTGCAACTATGATCATTTAGTTTGTATCACTTAAGTAGGGTGGTGATTCGACCTTATCGGGTTCGAAACGCCGGATGACATCCAAAACCACCCACGTAATGATGGTTGCAGATGTCGCCAGTAGCCATGCACCAGTACCAACAAGTAAGCCAATCGTCGCCGTTGTCCAAATACTCGCGGCAGTGGTCAGATGCTTCACGTCATTGACCCGTTCTTGCCGATAATGCAGAATCGTCCCCGCATCCAAAAAACCAACACCTGTTACAACTTGGGCGGCAACCCGTGCTGGGTGGCTATTCGGAAAAGCATGATAAGATGCTATCGTAAACAGACATGATCCTAATCCGACGAGCATATGTGTTCTAAGCCCGGCAGGTTGCTGATGACGATCTCGTTCAAGCCCCACCACTGTGCTGAGAATGACAGCCAATAAGACCTGTAAGGTGGCAGTTTATTGTAATTCTATGGACTTGGTGCTTCCTCATCTCTATGCTAAGCATTGATATGTCGTTCAACCAAGAGCCACATCAAGCGTCATCATAACCGAGAAACCCACCATCAAGCCAAATGTTGCAATATCACCATGTCCTTCTCGGTGCGCTTCAGGAATCACCTCCTCTGCCACCACAAAAATCATCGCACCAGCCGCAAAACTTAAGGCGTAGGGCAAAATCGGCTCCGCAATAAGCACCAATGCCGCACCGAGTACACCAGCAATTGGCTCCACGAGTGCTGATAATTGCCCATACCAGAAGCATTTTAAGCGAGACATTCCAGTACGTCGAAGAGGTAATGCAACCGCGATGCCTTCTGGGAAATTCTGAAGTCCAATACCGATTGCGAGAATAATCGCCCCTGTCAGGCTGGCGGCTTCAAGGTCATACGCAACTGCACCAAACGCCACCCCCACTGCCAAACCCTCTGGAATATTATGAAGCGTAATCGCAGTAACGAGCAGAATAGAGCGATGCCACGTTGTTTTAATTCCTTCAGCTTCTTCCATTGGTGCGCCAAGATGCAAATGTGGCAAGATGAGGTCAATACCGCGTAAGCATAATCCACCGAGTAGAAAACCGACCAGCGGGGGAAGCCAAGATGCAATGCCTTGCGCTTCAGAAATTTCGATTGCAGGTGCAAGCAACGACCAAAAACTCGCGGCAATCATCACACCTGCCGCGAACCCCAAGACCCAGTCCAGCACTTTTTGTTGAATGCTCTTGAAGACAAATACAGATGCCGCACCCAATGCAGTGACACCCCATGTAAATAGTGTCGCAATCAAGGCTTGAGCAACAGGTGAAGTATTTACAAACCACTCAATCATCTCGGTTATCCAGCAAATCGAGTAGAAAGTCGAATCGTCATATTAAAATTGTAAATCGCAAGGATAGAAAAGCGATAGTGATAGATGACTATCTTTCAGCATGACGAGTGACACTGTATTCTATTTGGCGCGCTAAATTGCAAAGTCAGCATAATGTGGCTGTTATGCTTTTTTATGCGTTAGGAAGTCTCGGCTGAACGTATGATATACTACGATGGATGTTAGTATTGCTCAGAAGGTAGCCGACAAATGCGAATATGGAAAGAGAAGCTCGACCCTGAGCGACATAGAGATTATGTAGGAGCTCATCGTCGAGGAGGATACGACGTTTTAGCCCCAAGAGATAACCGGATCATTAAGTGGGTTTATCTCGTGAATGTTTGCTCCTTCACCTTTCAATTTCATCGATTAGAAGATATTGACAAATACTTAGAATATTTCTCACAAAAACCTTTACCAAGCAGTGGTAAGTTCGGAGGACCAGCACTTGAGCCATATTGGCGCGCTTGGCATGAACGTATTCCCATGCGCCTGAAAAAAGAATCGAAGCGAAAGAAAATCGTCAAAGCCTTGCAACGCGCTAAGGACGAATTCAATAAAGAGTAGCTCTTCTCCTTTGTCCCTCATCTTTCAACTTATGATACTTCTCTTCGACATTTCCTCGACTATAAGAAATATGAGTAGAAGATGAGAGAGCATGCCAAACTATGTCTTTAATCTCAATATGGCATTAGATTTCCGCGTAGGATGGGGGCATCGAATTCAATTATCCAACTCAGGAGAACGACATGCCCACATTAGAAAATTTCACCCAATTCAATGGCAATTACTGGGACACCGCGTCTATTCAGAAGGCTCTGGATTATCAAGGTGTAAAAGCCCCGCACACGGGCGAACCCTACACCGAAGCGATGTTACTTGGTATTAGTGGTGGCGTGGCATTTGGCTACTTCACCTTCCACTACAAAGGCTATGATCCGCAGGTCAATTTGCTGACACGCAACACCTTCGAACCAATGGAAACCATCTTTGATCGTATGGCAATCCCACGTGAAGTCTTGCAAACATCCAGTGCAGACAAAGCCCGTCAGCAACTTATTCAAGCACTCGAAGATGGCAATGCACCGATTGTTTTCCCCGATATGTGGTCACTGCCCTACAATGCCATGACACCCGATGAAGGGATGTGGGGCGCATTCCCGGTCATCGTCTTTGGCTATGAGCCGGAAAAAGGAGAAGCCTATATCTCGGATCGTTCCTTTCATCCACTCACCGTCACCACCGAACAACTCGACACAGCGCGGGGGCGGGTGAAAAAGGACAAACATCGCATGCTTATCTTGGAACATCCTGATGAAGGTCGCTTGAAAAGTGCCGTACGCCAAGGGATTCAAGATTGCATCGACCTGATGACAGAAAAGCCTCCTCGCGGTTCAGCCAAGAGCTTTGGACTGAAAGCCCTCAAACATTGGGCGGATATGCTCCAAAAAGACACCAAAGAGAGTTGGTCACGAGCCTATCCGACAGGTCGCCCATTACTCGCTGTGTTGATTAGTGCCTACACCTTCCTCAGCCCTGTCTTTGGGAAAACGAATCAAGCAGAACGGGATTTGTATGCTGATTTTCTGGATGAAGCCGCACAAGTTTTGGGCAAGCCTGAACTGGAAAATGTCGCCATTCGCTATCGTCAAGCTGGCAAAGCATGGGATGGTCTCATTTGTTCCCTCTTGCCCGAAACTGTCCCAATGTTGAAGCAAGCCCGTTTCTTGCTTGAAGTCAAAGCGGAACTCCTCCTCGAAAAAGGAAGTGATGCAGTTGATCAGATGCTGGCATATGAACATGAGATGCAAGACCTGATGAAGGAAGCGGAGACGAACTTTGAGATGACAGATGCTGAGATTGCCGAACTACGCGAAGAAATTCGTCGGCATGTCCTCATTGTGCATGATGCAGAAGAAGAAGCTGTGACCGCTTTGAAAAACGCAATGGCATAACGACCACTTAATCGAATAACACCAAAAAAGGACGTAACCGCTGTGGGTACGTCCCTTTTGATTCGACTTTAAATTGCTGTGCGTCGTCGATGCAACCTTGCACCAGCAACGCTCACCAGAAGCAATCCGCTACTTAGGATAAGGATGTCTCTCCAGATGCCCCATGGCGATTCACCCGTAGCCGGCAATTCCGAGACGAAGAAGAGGCTATACACACCTAGTCCTGTATAGGGTTCATTGAGTGTTGCCACATTCGTCACCGAAACCAGTCCATCAGTCGATTGCAATTCTGTAACAACCTGTACCAACACCGTTTGACCTGCATTCAGCGTGGGGATATTAAACGTCACCGTCTGCCCGTTGAAGGAAACATTGCCAGCCGTCGCACTCACGGACAGAATCGTCAATTGCGGTGGCATGTTGTCCACGAAGCCCACGTTATTAATCGACACACCATTAGGATTGCTCACTTCTATCGTCCAAATGACGGTCTCGCCGGGTTGAGCAAAGGCTGGGTCACCCAGTTTGACAATCGCCGGGTCAACAATCTGTGGTGGCGGTCCGCTGGGATCAGGTGTCGGTGTTAGAGCTGACGCGACAGGTGGTGTTCCAACAGTCACGCTTGCACTAGCATTAGCAGTATTACCACCTACATCAATGGTTCCAACATTGGTATAGGAATTATTACCTGCTACGGAGACATCGAAGGAAATTTCCACTCGATTCGGGTTGCCCGTACCTATTGTGCCATCCCATGTCACCGTGTTGCCTGCGAAAGTACAAGACGTTGTTATGCTCGTGCCAAAGGCAGTACAAGTCAAGTTGCCAGCGAAGGTCTGTCCAGAACGCATCCTGTCGGTAATCGTAGCGACTTGTAGCGGACCTGTATTCTCCCAGACCATTGTCCAGCGAATCAGCGTACCGTTGATGGCAACGCCAATTTTGCGTCCCGATGGTGGGTCAGTGATGACACCATTCGTATCCGATGCAGATACAGGTGCCGCCCCACCCAAGGTCGCCGTATTGACAACCGTTGGCGCACTGTAGTTAGCGCGGAGAGTTGCGGTCAATTGGTAGGTCACCATACTATCGCGTGGCAGGTCAATGAATTCATTGATTGCACCCGAACCCGTTGAGCCTGTCCCTGCGGGTTGTCCGGAGATACAACTTGCACCAGCTGTTGCTGTACACGTCCATGTAATCGTTGCTGGGTCAAAACCATCTGGGTCAGCGACAGGTGGCGAGTCCGTGAAGTTGGCATTCGTCACATCTAAGCCACTATTCGTCAGTGCGATGGTATAGGTCGTGGCTTGTCCCGCGACAATCGAGTTTTGTCCATCCGTCTTGGTGATTGCCACACCGGGCGGAGTGACCGTCACAAGATAGTCTTCTATTTCGCCGTCCCCTGCTGGACCCACCGGATCTCCTGTGGTAATGGGGTCTGTTGTCAAGCGGAAACGAGCATAGGTCGTGCCTCCAGTAGTGACATCGGCATCAATCGGCACAGTGACAGGCACTTGGATGACTTGTGGATTGGGATCACTTGGTACAGTCGCTGTGACAGCGTCACCGGGGTCAAACGTCCCACTACCGTCCCAATCAATCCAACCGACGAAGTTCGTGCTACTGCCTGTGTCATTGAAGACCGTGACTTCAAGGTCAATCGTCGTTCCGGCGACAAAGCTCGGCGGAATATCCACACCATCTTCATCATCCGCACCCCCTGTATCGTCGCCATCAGCACCAGCACTCGGCTGTCCATCACCTTCATCATCCACCGTTGTACCAAGGAACAAAGTCGGGACAATTTGATGACGCGGACCATTGCTGGCATTCAACGTGCCATAACTATCGGGGGCATCCCCTAAATCGAAGCTCACGATAAAGCCGAAGTCAATCGTCTGGTTACTGTTATCGTCGGTCTCTCCATTGCTACCGTTTCCATCGGGTCCAAGGTCAGTTTCACCCGTTGGCGCACTGTTGGCAACCAAGGGAATGGTTTGACTGAAGATACCATTGCCAGCTGGGTCTGGGTTGTTAATCCCGTTATCGTTGCTATCCGCTGTGGTCGTTGGGTCCTCAAAGGTACTGCTGAAATAGCCAAACAAGGGATTGCCCGCTTGGAAGTTGGATGGATCAACTTGGACGAGGTAGTTGCCCGGTGGCAACCCATCGAAGAGGTAGTAACCATCCGCATCAGTGGTATCCGTAGTGATTGCCAAGCCATCAGGCACGCCATCGCTATCGGTATCGGCATAGAGATTGACTAAGACACCACCAACACCCAATTCGCCACCATCTTGTGTACCATCATCCGGTGTTCCGCCACCTGTACCATCATCCAGCCAGACACGGTTCCCGATACTCATTGCACCAGCCACAAACCCGAAGTCGATAGTCAGGTCGCTATTGTTATCGGACTCACCATTGGTTCCGCGGAAGTTGGGTCCGTCAACGGCATCGCCACTCAGGTCAGCTTCGCCTGTTGGTGCGTTATCAATGACTAGAGTCACGGTATCACTCAAAATACCAGACGGACCTACGCCATCAATCCCATTGTCATTGCTATCCGTATCGTCGTTGGTATCGCCAGTACTACTCGTAAAGCCAACCAGCGCGCCACCCCCAGCAAAGTTGCTTGCATCAACGCCCACGAGGTATGTGCCGGGGTCAAGGTTATCAAAGAGATAATAACCATTACTGTCTGTGATATCTGTTGCAATCGCAGGTCCATCAGGTACGCCATCGGGTACGCCACCTGCACTATCTTCATAGAGGCTAACCGCAACACCTGCGATGCCTGTCTCTGTGCCGTTAATCGTTCCGCTATCATCGGGGCCAAACCAGACACGGTTACCCAAACTCATCGGCTTATAGACACCAAAGTCCACCGTGATATCACTATTGTCATCTGTCTCGCCATTGTTCCCGATACTGCCGGGTCCATCACCGGGGTCGCCACTCAGGTCTGCTTCGCCAAGCGGTTCGGTTGTCAGTTGTAAATTGACGGTCGCACTCAAGATGCCATTGACAGGGGGATTGGGATTGTCCAACCCATTGTCATTGCTATCTGTACCGACTGCACCATCAGTTGTACTGGTGTAGCCTGCCAATGCACCTGCAGGTTGGAAGTTCGTATCATCCAAGCCAACAATATAGTTGCCCGGTGTCAAACCATCAAAGAGGTAGTAGCCACCTGCATCCGTTGTGTCTGTGGCAATCGCCGGACCATCAGGAACACCATCTGCATCATTATCAAAGTAGAGGCTCACATCGACATTGGGTGCGCCAACTTCACCACCATCCAATGTGCCATCGCGCGCTGTACCGCCACCTGTACCATCATCGAACCAGACACGATTCCCAAAACTCATCGGCGTTGCGAGGAAGCCGAAGTCTACGGACAAGTTACTATCGTTATCTGCCTCCCCATTCGCCCCATGTCCTTCTGGACCGAGATCATTATCATTCGTGGGTGCGGTATTCGGCGTTAAGGTGATTAAGTTGCTCCGAATGCCATTCGTTGCTGGAGCCGGATCATTAATCCCGTTGTCATTGTTATCCGCATTATTTGTGCTTTCGAGCGTACTACTCGTTGAGCCTTCTAATGGTCCACCCGGATCGAAGTTGGTTGGGTCAACTTCAACGATGTAGTCGCCTATGCCCAAGCCATCAAAAATGTAGTAACCATTGACATCCGTCGTATCGGTTGCCAACAACTCACCCGCGTCTGGGATATTGTCATTGTTGTCATCTCGATAGAGATTGACCAATACACCACCAACGCCCGCTTCTGAGCCATTGATGGTTCCACTATCATCGGGGTCGAACCACACACGATTCCCGATGGCAAGCGGTTCATACAAGCCAAAGTCTACCGTCAATTCACTGTTATCTGGGGTTTCGCCATTCGTTCCATCTCCCTCCGGTCCGAGGTCGGCTTCTGTCGTGATTTCAGCACCCATCGTCAGATTAATCGTCGAGGAGAGCAAGCCAAAGGTCACATCAAGCGTATCAATCCCATTGTCGTCGCTATCTGTTTGGTCATCTACCCCATTGCCTGTACTACTTATCAGACCATTCAGCGCACCGCCGCCAGAAAAGTTGCTGTTATCGAGACCGACAATGTAGTCCCCCGGAGCCAGCGCATCGAAGATATAGTAGCCATCCGCGTCCGTTGTATCCGTCCGAATAGCCGGACCATCGGGAATGCCATCTGTATCCACATCACGATAGAGGCTGACGGTTACGCCACCGATACCCGGTGTTGTACCATCTGCCGCGTCGATGTCGCCAGAGTTGTTCGGGTCGAGCCAGACGCGATTCCCCAAACTCATTTCTGCCACAATGAAGCCGAAGTCCACCGTGATGTCACTATTCTCGTCAGTCTCGCCAAAGTTCCCGATACTGCCGGGTCCATCACCGGGGTCGCCACTCAGGTCAGGTTCAACCGTCGGTTGACCATCCAGCGCCATGTCTATTACATTACTGAAAATACCATTCACATCTGGCGCAGGGTCATTAATCCCGTTGTCATTGCTGTCCCCATCATTCGTCGAATCCAGCGTACTACTCATCAGTCCAACTAAGGGACCACCCGCTTGGAATTGTGTTGCTGGGATTTCGACCACATAATCGCCGAAGATGACATTATCAAAGAGATAGTAGCCATCCGCATCCGTGACATCAGTGTCGAAAAGTTCAGCGGGTTCAAAGATTCCATTGCCATTATCATCTCGATACAGATTGACCGTCACACCGGGCGCACCCGTTTCGACACCGTCAATCGTCCCGCTATCATTTGTATCGAACCAGACTCGGTTCCCGATACTCATCGGCTTGTACACGCCAAAATCTATCGAGATGTCACTATTGCTATTGATTTCACCATTATTCCCAATACTAGTCGGACCATCTGTCGGGTCACCACTGGGGTCCGTTTCCGTAATTGGTTCAGCATTTTTCGCTAAGGTTATCGTTGGGCTGATGATTCCGCTGAGTTGCGGGTCAACGCTGTTAATCCCGTTGTCATCGCTCTCCGTTCCATCATCGGGGAAGGACGGTGTACTGCTGAAGTAATCCACAAGGTCACCACCGATGCGGAATTCCAGCTCGTCAATACCCACAATGTAGGTTCCCGGAGCCAGATTATCGAAGAGGTAATACCCTTCTGCATTCGTAACATCTGTGGCAATGGGTGGCCCATCTGGGACACCATCAGGACCGCCACCTGCGCTATCGGCAAAGAGGAAGACTGTGATACCCGCGATACCCGGTGTTGCACCATCTTCTGCATCAATCGTGCCAGAGTTATTGGCATCGTACCAAACACGGTTCCCGATACTGAAGACGGGTACATCAAAGCCAAAGTCCACAGTGAGGTCGCTGTTATCGTCGCTTTCACCATTCACACCACGACGCTCACCCACTGGACCATCACCCGCATCATTGCTCAAGTCGGCTTCAAGTGTGGGTTCCATATCGTACTCAAGCAGAATCGGCACGCTGACAATCCCATTTGTCGCTGGGAAGTTATCATCAACCCCATTGTCATCTTGGTCGGTGCCATCGTCGATACCATTCCCCAAGCTACTGTCATAGGGTTCTAATGGACCACCTGCTTGGAAGTTCGTGTCATTTACCCAGACGAAATATTGTCCCGGCGGCAAGTTATCGAAGAGGTAGTAGCCTTCTGCGTCTGTCGTATCTGTCCCACCCGGAACAGGTGTATCCCCTGCACCCGGTTCAAAGACACCATCGCCATCATCTAGATAGAGCGTGACCAACACTCCGCCGATACCCAATTCACCGCCATCTTGCAGACCGTTGTTGCGGATACCCCCACCTACACCATTATCTAACCAGACACGGTTACCAATACTCATCGGCTTGTAGAAGCCAAAGTCAATCGTCAGGTCACTATCAATATCCAACTGACCTTGATTCCCGCGTCGTTCACCAGCAGGACCATCCCCTGCATCGTTACTGAGGTCTGCTTCGCCAGCAGGTTCTTGTTGAATAGTTAGGGTAATGGTATCGCTCAGGATGCCATACAGGACATCGAAAGCATCATTCCCATTATCATTATTATCCGTTTGGGTATCACCCGTAACACCCGTGCTACTCTCGTATTCTTCTAAGACTGCCCCACCTGCAAAGTTCCCAATGTCCACGGCAATGACATAGGTTCCGGGGGTCAGGTCATCAAAGAGATAATATCCTTCTGCATCTGTCGTATCAGTAGCAACTGCCCCAGCAGGCGGTGTATCGGGTATGCCATTTGAATCAGCATCTGCATATAGACTGACAGTGACACCACCCAATCCGGGGGTTGCACCATCGGGCGCGTCAATCAGACCAGAGTCGTCTAGGTCTAGCCAAACACGATTGCCGACACTCAAGCGCGGGATATAGAAGCCGAAGTCTACTGTGAGGTTACTGTTTTCGTCTAGCTCCCCATTTGTCCCACGACTTTGCCCAATCGGACCATCACCGGGGTCACCACTTAAATCAGTTTCACCCGTTGGCTCCGCAGTCAAATCAAAGACAATGACTGGACTGAATATCCCATTGGTGACATAAGCGACAT
>JANQRM010000516.1 GCA_028284565.1 Anaerolineae bacterium
ATTAGCGGTTCCCGTGACAGATTGTGCCGTTAACATAAAGACACACACACTGCCAGTTAGTGGGTCGGTCACGGTTCGATTGCCCATTGGCGTTGTAAATGTCGTTGACAAGGTTGCGGGTTCCGGCGTGAAGGTGACGAGGTCAGGATTTTGTGGGTTCGTCGTTGAGGTTGTGGTCGCTGGATTACAAGCAACAACTATTCCCAGTACAATGAGTAAGGTTAGCGCATGACGAAACATATAAATTCCTCCCCAAAAATTTATCACTATCGTTAACGCTAAATGTATTATATCAGTTATTTTACCTTGCCTGTATCAGAGGTGTCATAGCCGGGTTGGGATTGGAGTTCGCTGATGAAGGAGTCGCTTCGTAAGGTCGATAGGAGATGGTTTATGCCTTCGTTGTCGAGTGCCGACTCAGGTATCACAAGGTCAAAGCGTTCCCAGCCGACAGAGATAAAGTCGAGCTTCATGGCTTCTGCCGCCTGACGCACCCCCATGCCACAATCCCCCACACCCGATGCCACCGCCGCGGCTACTGCCAGATGCGTGACTTCTTCATGGTCGTAGCCAGCAATCGTATCGGTTGATATGCCACGCTTGTCGAGTTCGACATCAAGGAGCATCCGTGTGCCTGCACCACGCTGACGATTGACATAAGTAACGCGGGTTAAGTCATCCAATGACTGAATATTTTTCGGATTGCCCTGTTGCACCATCAAGCCTTGCTCACGATGAGCGAAGGTGATGAGTTGGACGGGCGTATCAGGCAGATAACGTGCCAGATAGGGCGTATTGTAGGTCTGGGTATCAGGGTCAAGGAGATGCGAGCCTGCAAGATGGGCTTGCCCGCGCTTAAGGGCGATGAGTCCGCCTAATGAGCCGACATTCGCCGAAACAAGTCGATAACCCGCAAAATTAACGGCAAGGTGCTGTGCCAATAAATCGAGCATGGGGTCATGACTGCCCATCGCCATGACCGTCTTTTGTAGAACGGACAGAGGGCGATAAAGGGAGACTTCCACCGTTTCATTGATATTCACGCCTTCGCTAAAGCGCGGGATATGCACCAACCCATCCGCACGCACGAGGGAAGTAATCACGCCTGCGCCACGTTGAAGCGGAGTCGCCAGCCATTGGTCATTCACTTGGGCAACGGTGACACGCACGAAGTCGTCATCACCGATGGGCGAGACAAGTTTGCGGGTGAGGGCGGCGGATAAAGTTGAGGGAGATTCCGTTTCTTGTCCAAGCCATTGCCGAATGAGTGGGAGAATAAACAACTCCCCTGTGAGTGCCGCGCTGACAGGATAGCCGGGGACGCCGATGACGGGAATCGAATCGACCATGCCCAAAATCACGGGATGCCCCGGACGGACAGCCACACCATGCACCAACAAGTCGCCGAGTTCCTCAATGATATTCGCGGTGAAGTCTCGACTGCCTGCGGAAGAGCCAGAAAGCACACAAATTAAATCGGGGGATTGAGAGATAGCATCTTGTAGAGCCTGTTTCAGTTGGTCCGGGTCGTCGGGGATGATGTCTGTGATGTCGGATGTGCCACCAGAATCGAGAATGTGTCCCCGCAGGACGAGGGAGTTGTATTCGATGATTTCGCCCGCTTGGGGAGTCTGAGTCGGCGAGATGAGTTCGCTTCCGGTGGGAATAAGCAGAACGTTGGGTTGCCGGCGGACATTGACTTGTGCATAGCCACAGCCGGCTAATGCGCCTAAATCAACCGGACGGAGTTGATGATTGACGGGCAAGACCAACTCGCTCGCCACCATATCCTCCCCCATGAGGCGGACGTGTTGCCACGGTGCAACACTCGCTCGGATTTCGATGGTGTTATCGTGTTGTTGGGTGTCTTCAATCATGATGACGGCGTTGGTATTGGAAGATAAGGGGTCGCCTGTGTTGACGGGATGAGCTTGTGTTTCAAGTTGCAATTGCTTGGGGCGGGTTTCCGTTGCATCGCGGGTGTCGTCGGCTGATACCGCATAGCCATCCATCGCGGCAGAGTGATAATGTGGCGAGGAGATTTTCGCCCAGATGGGTTCAGACGTGATACGTCCGAGAGCATCAATCAAGGGTACGGATTCACTAGCTAATGACTCCCATTTGTTGACTGAACGCAATGCCATTTCAAGTTGCTTGCTGGCTTCGTCGAGTGGAATGTCGTTGAGGTAGATGTGTCGGTTGGTCATGGTTGTTGGTTGATTCTTAAATCCATTTTTAAGCAGATATATCGGTTTGCGTTATACAACATTTTATCCTCCTCTAAATCTCCCCCACTCCGTAGGGGAGACATTTGGCTTTAAATGGTCGTGAATGAAAAGACCTTGACGTTTGTACCCACTTTGAGTCCGTTGCTATTGAGGGGGATATGGATGAGTCCGTCGGCGTGGATGAGGTTGAAGATGAGATTCGATTTGCCGAAAACAGGTGTTGCCATGAGTGAGTTACCGTCTTGATGCAGTGTCACCG
The DNA here is from genome assembly GCA_028284565.1 of Anaerolineae bacterium. The sequence continues at coordinate 2,488 of JANQRM010000516.1, forward strand.
GGATGGTGTCGTCGCGTCCGGTGGTGGATGGAATGTTGGCGGTGAGCGTGGCTGATTGGGTGAATGGAGACCGGGATGTGATTCCGAAGTGGTGATGGATGAGTGAAATGATGATTTGTCGGGCGACGAGTAGTGCTGAGACCGGATTGCCGGGCAGTCCGATGACAGGTTTGTTGTCACAGACAGCCAATAATGTTGGTTTGCCGGGTTTGACGGCGAGTCCATGTTGTAGAACCCCCGGTGTACCGAGCGAGTCAATCACATCACGGGTTAAGTCACGAATTGAGACGGAACTGCCTGCGGTAAGAACGAGCATATCCACCTGAGCGAAACCGTTACGTGCGTGGGTTAGATAATCCTCAAGGGTGTCTCTGGCGATGCCAATGATGTGGGGAGCTGCGCCTGCTTGTTGGATGAGGCTGGCAAGTGTGTAAGCGTTGATGTCGCGGATTTGTCCTGCTTGGGGTATTTCATCGGGAGTGACCAACTCATCCCCACTACTGAGGATACCGACTTTGGGTGGGAGAGTAACCGGAATCTCTGTAACTCCCACTGCTAGCAATCCCCCGATGTCTTGTGGACGAAGTTGTTGACCTTTTTTGAGAATGACATCCCCTATGCCCACATCTTCACCGATTTGAATGACATTTTCGCCAACCGCAACAGGAGCGAGAATTTCGATTTCGTCCGCGCTGAATTGCTGGGTGCGCTCGACCATGACGACTGCATCGGCTGTATCGGGGAGCATTCCGCCGGTGTGAATGCTGACTGTCTCCCCCTGTTGGGTGTCGATTGATGCAGGCTGTCCCATATGTATCTCACCAACGCACTTGAGATAGGCAGGTAGTGATTGGGTTGCGCCATATGTATCGGTTGCGCGGACTGCGTAGCCATCAACGGTACTGCGACGGAATTCAGGAAGTGCAATTGGTGAGGTGATGGTTTCGGCGAGGATGCGTCCGAGAGCGTGTTGTGTGGAGATCGTTTCGGATTGGGGTTGGGGTGTCCAATGGTCGAAGAGTGTCGCTAAAGCCGATTCAATTGGTTGGACGTTGAAGAATTCGGGCATAGGGAGCTTTTAGTTGTTTAGTTATTGGTTGTTATTGACAAATTTGACTATAAAAACTAAGGAAGGCTTTGCATACTTCGAGAATGATAAACGCTCCCCTCCCTCAATCCCTCCCCGATTCTCAGGGAGGGAGGCTGTAGGGATTAAAAGAGCAATGCAACATTTCGCTCTGTGTCCTCTGTGGTTCATTTTGCTATTCCTAAGCGTTGCGGATGGGTGTAGACGCGCAGGCTACCCCGACGTACATAGCCAACAATGCAGATTCCCCATGCGTCGGCAAGGCGGACGGCGATGCTGGTGGGAGCAGTGCGACTGGCAACGAGGGGGATGTTCATTCGGCGGGCTTTGGTGAGCATTTCAGAACTAATGCGTCCACTTGTGAGTAAGATTTTATCGCAAGTGTCGATGTTGGCTTGGAGGGCTTTGCCGGTGACTTTATCGACAGCGTTGTGTCGCCCGACATCTTCTGCACTGACTAATACGGCATTTGTATCGGCGAGGACAGCGGTATGCACCCCACGCACAAGATTATAGAGTTGTGCCTCGCCTTGTAATTCGCGCATTCGGTCTTGGATAACATCTGGGGTTGTTGCGAAGTCGCTTTCGAGTGATGGATGGGATTCGGTGAGATGTCCCAAGGTTACGCCACCTCCACAGCCAGACGTGAGTATCATGCGTCGTGGAGGGTTGAAATTTGGCTTGTTTAGGAGTATGTCAACGACTGTTCCCGCGACGTTCTGCTGAATGTGTCCGATGTCTGCGAGCGAGTCAATCACCCTTTCGTTATAGAGAAAGCCCAGCGCGAGATCCTCTTGGTCGATGGGACTGCACATCACGGTGGCTAGCTCTTGTCCGTTGACGTAGAGGCTGACCAAGATTTCGTCAATGACACCACCTTCGACAGGTTGTGCGGAATCTTTCTCTACCACCCAATAAGTGTAAGGCAATGCGCCGGGTTGGTTGGAACTTATCATTGTGACTCGCTTTGATTTGTTGTTGTCTATTATAACTGACTTTCTGATTGATTTGATTTTCAGCTTTTTGATAAATGTCAAGGTAGGCTATAGTAAGGGCGTACAGCGGTACGCCCCTACACAATTTAAATATCATAATTCCATTTTTATTCAGAATGATATCACTCAACCGACAGAAAATTATCACTTTACTCCTTTGGGGAATTGCGCTCGTTTTGGGGGTGCGATTTATGGCATTCATCCAAGAAGTAACTCCTTTAGCCACGCATAGCTTTGGGAATTATTACACGGCGGCACGGTTGTTTGTGGATGGCGAGTCGATTGGTCAATTTTATGATGATGATTGGTATGGGGAGCGAGTCGCTGGCTTTACAGAGGGTGTGTCGGATATTTATATGCCCCACTTTCCGACAGCGACGGTGGTGTTTTCGCCTTTGGCATTATGGGATTATTACTCGGCGCGCAGTCTGTGGATGGGCTTGAATGTGGTGGTGCTGGTCGTCACACTCGGTTGGTTGATGACCACTCTCAAGTTTGAAAGTTGGCTGATTCCGCTGACGATTATTGTTGTGTTGTCCTATGAACCCCTATATCGCAATTTTTATGTGGGACAGGTGTATGTTTTGCTGTTTGGGTTGGCGACGGTGGCGTGGACTTTGTTTCAGACACATCGAGACCGAGTGTTGGGTGGATTGCTGGCATTTATAATCTTGTTCAAGACGGCAGGTTGGTTGTTGATTCCCCTTTTCATCATTAAACGGCGATGGCAGGCGATACTCTGGTGCGTGGGGGTTGGCTTGTTGTTGGTGCTGGTGACGCTTCCATTGGTTGGGCTGGAGTCATGGCAGACGTGGTTGTCCGTGTCCTCGTCATATAGTGAGAGACCCTCATTTACGGTGACTGCTTATCAAACCGTATTTGGCTACTTCAAGCATTTCTTCCTATATGATGCTCAGTGGAATCCACACCCCATTCTGGATAGCTCGGTCTTGGCAATGGTGATTCCCGTGTTAGCTCAGGTGTTGATTGTCGGTGTGAGTTTGTATCGTGCGCGGATCGTGCAATCCTCAGCGTTACTTTTTAGCGGGTTTTTACTGGCGAATATCATCATTAGCCCGACTTCGCTGGTGTATCACTATACCTTGCTCTTGCTCCCGATTGTGTTGCTGATGAGTGAGGCGCGCAGTTGGTCATGGCGACGACGCTTATTGCTGGTTATCGGCGTGATGCTGATGTCGGTGCAGTATAATTTTCAGAGTCCACGATTAACGGAAGGTGTTTTTGCCCTCTTTGCTTATGCCAAACTCTATGGTGCATTGATTTTATGGGTGACTTGCCTTGTTCCCGCCAAAAGATGAGACATAGCCTTTTGAACCTCAGAGGGTCGCGTAGATAGAGACCCAAGACACAAAGCACACAAAGGGAAGTTGTATAAAAACTTCAAATTTATGATAACCCAAGATACCCTACTGACCTAAGTGATCTCTTCCTAAAGGTTGTGATCTATTTTTAAAATGATGATTTGGTCTATGATGACTTCTTTTATATTGCTTTACACCATGACACAGGGACTTTGTGATAGAATAATCGGTGATGGGCAGTCACCCAGTCGAGGACACGTCGGATGAGCAAAAAACAAGAGCGACTTATTGCCTTTAAAGAGGAAGTCGAGGGCAAAATCCGTGACCTGATGCAAGAGTTTACGGAGGGCAAAATCAGCCGAGAGCAATTCAACTTGCTCTATGAACGCTACAATGGGCAA